>WRJY01000336.1 GCA_009778355.1 Desulfovibrionaceae bacterium
AGACCACATGTCGCACCACGAAAAACTTGCTCACAAAATGGAGTTCCCTCCCGCCACAGAGCAACCCAACGTCTATCCGTTGAGCTGGCACAACCAGACCAAAAAGCTCGAAGAAGTCTGGGACGCCTCGACGCGCGAGTACTGGGACCCCAAGAAACTGCCCTGGGACACCTTCAATCCCAACAAGTATTCCTGGGAAGAGCGCGAAGCCATCGCCTACTGGTGGACCATCCTGTCGGTGTTCGACGCTTCCGCGCCGCCGGTATTCGCGGCAGCCTTCATCAAAACCTATGAAGCGCATGAGGAAGACGCCGTGCGCCGCTGCTTCTTCTCGGTCACGCGCGACGAACAGAATCACGAAACCATGTGCGGCATGGCCATCACCAAGCTGCTGGAGCATCCCGACCCGCTGACCTACACGCCCAAGACCGAAATCGGTCGCAAGGCGCAAAAGAATGCCCAATGGCTGTACTACAACGGCAGCCGTTACTGGTCTGGTTACAAGAGCGCCGTGCCCAAGTACCCCCTGGCCGTGCTGTTCACCTCGTTCCTGATGGGCGAGATCGCCGCGGCGACCATCTTTCACCAGATGGCCGCCAAGTGCACCGAGCCGGTATTCCAGGAGGGCTTTCGCAAAATCGGGCGCGACGAAGGCCGCCACATGGCCATCTGCATGGCGCTGATGGAGCGCGACTATCCGAAGATGGATCTGACCAACAAGCCGTTGATTACCAAGCAGGTGCGCGCGGGTTACCTGTTCCTGTCGGGCGTGCTGTTCGAGCCGCCAGAGGACTTCTGGGACATCGGACCGGACTTCATCAAGCACCAGCGCGAGATCGAAACCGTGGCGCGCAATGCCGGCTTCTTCATCCCCGACTACGAGGCCAAGAAGGAGAACTGGAAAAACGCCATGCTCAACCTCAAGGGCGTACTCGACAAGTACGACATTCCTTTCCCGGCGATTCCCGAGGTGGGCATTTCGGGGCAGGAAGTCACCGATGTCGACATGAAAGACATCATCCCGGTGTTCTAAAGCCATGAAGACCGTCTCGCTATCTCCATCGGGTCAAAGCGTACCGGTCGCCGAAGGCGAGACGGTCCTTCAGACACTGGAAAAGGGCGGCTTCGCGCTGCCCAGCAACTGCCGCGCCGGCACCTGCGGCGAATGCAAGGTGCGCGTGCTCGAAGGCGAGGTCGATCAGGGCTTCGTCATGGACATGTCCCTGTCGCAGGAAGAGCGCGCACAGGGCTATCGCCTGATCTGCGTATCCCAGCCCATTTCCGACAACATCGTCATCGAATGGGGCGCCGCCGACGCCGCGCCCAAGTTGTTTCCTCCGCGCGAAAACGTGCTTTACCTGGTCGTGGACAAAATCCAGCGCACGCCGCGCATCGTCGAATTGCACCTGATGCCGCTGGGCGAGCCGATGCGCTTCTGGCCGGGCCAGTACGTCGCCATCAAAGCGCCGAACCGCTCCGGGCAGCCGCGGCATTATTCGCTGGCCAAGGCGCCGCGGCCCGATGGCATGCTGGTGTTGCAGATCACACGGGTGGATGGCGGCATCACCAGTACCTGGCTGCATGAAAAAGTCATCATCGGCGCCACTCTGCCCATATCCGGTCCTTACGGCGCGTTCATTGGCGACCCGAAAGCCGAAACGCCCGTGCTGTGCCTGGCCGCCGGCTCTGGCCAGGCGCCCATTCTGTCGCTGGCCGATGCCGCGCTCAGGCGTGGTTACCGCGCTCCCGTCACACTGCTGTTTTCCGCGCGCACCGCCGATGACGTGTACGCGCAAGGGCAACTGGCGTACTGGACGCACACACACCGCAACTTCAAATCGCTCATCACGCTCACGCGCGAGCAGCGATCAGGTTTGCTGCACGGGCGCATCCCGGACATCCTGCCCAGCCTGTTTCCCGACTTGTCGGCCTACAGCGTCTTTATCGCCGGAAGCCCGGCGTTTTCCGAGACTTGTCTCGCCGTCGTGAAACGGCTCGGCGCCAGAGACGATCTGCTGCACACCGAAAAATTTGTCGATCAGCACGCGCCTGCAAAGGCGTAACGCGCTACCGCCGCGCCGACGCCACGCCCGCCATCGACAGCAGCGCGCCGGCCAGTTGTGCGCGCGTCACCGGCACGGCAAAAAACAACCGCCCCAGCGCCAGCACCCACAGCGGCAGGCTGGAGGCTACCAGCGTCACATTCAGCGGCGTCGAAGTGCGCAGCGCCAAGTATTGCAGCGCGTTGTACAACCCAACCCAGAAGCCTCTCTAACGAATGGCATCAAGAGCCTGTAGGGGAGGGGGAAAAGACCGGGAGCGATAGCCTCCCAGCGGGGGAAGAAGCACGAGACAGTCTCACCGACTCGCCGGCACTCGTGAAGCTCCTCGCACGTTTCGCCCTTGCCCTGCGCCTGCTGCAAACCCTGTTGGTCAACCGCAGGCTTTCCGGGCCGCCGAACGCGGTCAATCGTTGGGCCGGAATGCGATGGTAAGCGGGTTCCAGTAGCGGCCCTGGTCGGAAGGCAGTTTTTGGGTGCTGTCGAGGGCGCGCAGCACGGCGGCGTCCCAGGATTTGATGCCGCTGGACTTGGTGATGCGGCGGCTGATGATGACGCCGGTAGGGCTGGTCTGCACTTCCACTTCGGCTTCAGGGTTGCCTGACACGATGTCGGTGAACACGATGCGGGGCTTGACCGCCGCACGGATGAGGTCGCCGTAATTGCTCGATGGGCTGGCGGCGACGGCGGCGTTGCCGCTGCCGCCTTCGCTGTTGGCTGCAGCCAGCATGTCGCGCTGGGCTTCGGCCAAGCGGGCGGCTTCGGCTTTCCGCTCGGCTTCGACCTTGGCCTTGGCCTGCAATTCCTCGCGCCGGGCTTGTTCTTCGGCGGCTTTTTTCTCGGCCAGTTCTTTTTTCTTCTGACGTTCTTCCTGGGCCCGCTTCTCGGCCAGTTCTTTCTTCTGGCGTTCTTCCCGGGCCAGCTTCTCGGCCCGTTCCTTTTTCTGGCGTTCTTCTTCGGCCAGCCGGCGTTGTTCTTCTTCGCGCTTTTTCTTCTGTTCCAGGGCGATTTCGGCCTCGCGCTGCTCGGCCTCCTGCTCTTCGGTGACGTCGGGCTCGGGCGGCGGGGCGGGCGGCTGCGGAACAGGCGGCGGCGGGGGCGGAGGTGGCGGAACAGCGGGAGGGGACGGAGCGGCTTGCTGGACCACGGGCGACCACAGTTCGGCTTCGACGGACATGGTTTGCGGCTCGCTCTTCCAGCGCAGGCCCCAGGTCAATGCCAGGATCAGCAGCAGGTGGGCCAGCAGCGCCAACGCGAGCGCAAAGCCGAAACCGCCCTGGGGAGGCGGATCGAACTCGGAGCGTTCGGCGGCGACGGCGTTCATGTTGCCTTATTTGACGGCCAGCCCCACGCGCTGCACGCCGGCCTCGCGCAGGCGCTTGAGCATGTCGATGACCTGCTGGTAGTGCAGTTGGCTGTCGGCGGCGATCATGACGGGCATGTCGGGGTTGTCGGCCAAGGCTTTCCTGATGGCGGCCTCGGCCTGCTTTTCGGTCAGGTTGTCTTGCGTGATCTGGCCGGCCAGCGACAGCCTGCCGTCGGCGGCGATCAGCACGTCCACGCGCTTGTCGGGCGGCTTGCTGGACTGGCCCGCGCGGGGCACGTCGATGACGCCCGGCGTGATGAGCGGCGCGGTGACCATGAAGATGATCAGCAGCACCAGCATCACGTCGATGAAGGGCACCATGTTGATTTCGCTGACGGCGCGGCGGCCACGGCCACGGGAGGCAACGGCGGGCATGGTCAGTACTCCGCCGCCGCTGGCGTGGCGGCGCTGCGCGGCGCTGGCGCGGGCACGCCCAGGTTGCGTTGCAGGATGTTGGAGAACTCCTCGATGAAGGTCTCCATCTTGATGGCGATGCGGTCGATGTCGCGCGCGAAGCGGTTGTAGGCAACCACCGCCGGAATGGCGGCGAACAAGCCCAGCGCCGTGGCCACCAGCGCTTCGGCAATGCCGGGCGCCACCGTGGCCAGCGTTACCTGCTGCAAGCTGGCCAGGCCGGAGAAGGCATGCATGATGCCCCACACAGTGCCGAACAGGCCGACGTAGGGACTGACTGAGCCGACCGAGGCCAGGAACGACAGGTTGACCTCCGCCGCGTCCAGTTCGCGCTGGTAGCTGGCGCGCATGGCGCGGCGGGCGCCGTCCATCAGCGTGCCGGGGTCGGCGATGCGGCGCTCGCGCAGCTTCTGGTATTCGCGCATTCCGCTGGCGAAGATGCGCTTCATGGGGCCGCCGCGCGCGGGGTTCTGCGCCGCGCTGGCGTACAGGTCGTTCAGGCTGGCGCCGGACCAGAAATCGCGCTCGAAGTCCTCGTTGTGAACCTTGATCTTCTTGAGCGCGCGCAGTTTGCGGAAAATGGCGGCCCAACTGGCAATGGAGCCCAGCAGCAGCAGCAGCATGACCAGTTGGACGATGAAACTGGCGTGCATGACCAGTTGGACGATGGAAAGATCCTGGTTCATTGGTTCAGCTTTTCAACGATGGCAGGCGGAATGCGCGCCGGTTTCATGGACGCCGCATCGACCCAGCCGATGCGGATGATGGCCTCGCACAGCAGTTGCCGCGATCCGGTTGGCCCGGGCAGCCAGGCGTGCTGCGCAATGGTCAGCGCCGCCCGGCCACTGGCCTGGAGCCGGGCGGCAACCGCCAGCTCGTCGTCCAGCCGGGCGGGCCGGTGGTACTTCAGGCTGGCATCGGTCACCACGAACATGCCGCCCGCGCCTTCGCGCTGCGCGCGCTGGCCGACGCCGAGGCGGCGCAGCCACTCGGTGCGCGCGCGCTCGAAAAATTTCAGGTAGTTGGCGTAGTACACGATGCCGCCGGCATCGGTGTCTTCCCAATAGACGCGGATGGGCAATTCGAACGCCGCCATGATCTGTTAGGCCAATAGCTCGCGCAGCCGGTCGATGGCGGCCTGCAATTGCGGCATGGAGTTGGCGGTCGAGAAACGGATGTAGCGCGCCGTATCGGCGTGCCCGAAGTCGCGCCCGGGCGTCACCGCCAGATGCGCGCGCTCGATCAAGGCAAAAGCCAATTCCCAACTGCCTGGTGTCTGCATGGCGCTATTATATTGGGAGCTAAATGTAAGAACTTTGTCACAAATAGCGCCACAATCGGCCCATGCGTAGAAGGCGCCGTCGGGCATCACCGGCACTTTCAGGCCGAGCGCGTCGAGTTGCGGCACGAACCAGTCGCGCCGCGCCTTGAACTCCTGCCGGCGGCGCTCGTATTCGGCCAGGCTTTCGGGCTCGAAGCAGGCCAGCGCGGCATGTTGCGCGACCGTGCTGGGGCAGATGAACAGGTGTTGGGCCAACTGCTCCACCACGTCCGTCAGCGCGTCGGGCACCACCAGCCAGCCCAGCCGCCAGCCGGTCATGCAGAAATACTTGCTGAAGCTGTTGATGCTGATGATGTCTTCCGACAGGCCGAGCGCGCTGCGGCCATAAGTGCTGTCGTAGCTCAGACCCAGGTAGATTTCGTCGATCAGCGTGATGCCGCCGCGCTCGGTCACCACGCAGTGGATGCGCGCCAGTTCATCGGGGTGAATCGAGGCGCCGGTGGGGTTCGACGGCGAGGCCAGCATCACCCCGCGCGTGCGCGCGCCCCAGGCTTGGGCCACCTTGGCGCTGCTGAGCTGAAACCGCTCGGCGGCGCTGGCCGCGATCGGCACGGCCCGGCCTTCGGCGGCGCTGACGAACTGCCGGTTGCAGGGGTAGCCGGGATCGGACATCAGGATTTCGTCGCCGGGATCGATCAGCGCCAGACAGGCCAGTTGCAGCGCCGCCGACGCGCCGGCGGTGACGACAATGCGCCGCGCCGGCACTTGCAGGCCGAAGCGGTTCTGGTACCAGCCGCTGATGCGCTCGCGCAACTGCGGCAGGCCGGTAGCCTGGGTGTACTGCGTGCGGCCATCGCGGATGGCGCGCTCGGCGGCCTCGATCACCAGCGGCGGCGCGGTGAAGTCAGGCTCGCCGATGTTCAGGTAGATCATGGGCCGGCCGGCGCCGGCGGCGGCGGCGCGCGCGACGGCCTGGGCCGACTTGGCGATCTCCATCACGTAGAACGGTTCGACGCGCCGGGCGCGCGCGGCAATCCTCATGCCTTTTTGGCCGTCCGGGCAGCGGCGCGGTCGGCCTCGACTTCGTGCGGGCGCAGCTTGGGCGCCAGGCCGTTGAGCACCGCGTTGACGTACTTGTGGCCGTCGGTGCCGCCAAAGTCCTTGGCCAGTTCGATGCACTCATTGAGCACCACGCGCCAGGGCACGTCGGGGCACTTGAGAAACTCGTAGGCGCCGATCCACATGCAGCCGTGCTCGATGGGCGAAATCCGCTCCAGTTCGCGGTCCAGCAGCGGCGCGATCAGCGCGTCCAGATCGCCCCCGCATTCGACGCAGCCGCGCAGCAGCGCGTCGTAGTGCACCGAGTCGGCCTTGGAAAAGCCTTGCAGTTCGCGCGTGAAGGCGTCGATCAGCGCCACGTCGCTGTTGCCGACGAAATGCTGGTACAGCCCTTGCAGCGCGAATTCGCGCGCGCGCGAACGGGGCGATTTGGCCGAGGACTTGCGCGTGCCGGGCGGCGCGGCGCGGGCGGCTGCCGTCATGGTCGTCATGCCAGTTGCTCTTTCAAAAGCGCCATCTCCACGGCCACGCGGGCGGCGTCGCGGCCCTTGTCGGTCTGGCGGGCCACGGCCTGCTCGATGTTCTCGGTGGTCAGGATGGCGTTGGCCACCGGCAGGCCGCTGTCCAGCATCACCCGCGTGACGCCGTCGCCCGATTCGTTGGCGACCAGCTCGAAGTGGTAGGTCTCGCCGCGAATGATGCAGCCCAGCGCGATCAGCGCGTCGAAACGCCCGCTGCGGGCCATGTGTTGCAGCGCCAGCGGTACTTCCAGCGCGCCCGGCACGGTGACGTGCACGATGTTCTCGCGCCGCACGCCCAGCGCCGCCAGTTCATCCAGGCAGGCGCCGGCCAGCGCCGTGGTCACGCCTTCGTTGAAGCGCGCCTGCGCCACGCCAACGCGCAGCTTGCCGCCGTCGAGCGCGGCGGCGGATCGTCCCTTGTCAGCGTTCAACACGTTGCTTGCCCTCTTCGGTTCCAGTGATGTAGCCGACGCCTTCCAGCCCGAAGCCGCCGGTAATGCTGGGCAGGCGCCGTTGCGTGCCCAGCACCATCATGCGGTGCACGCCGAGGTTGCGCAGAATCTGCGCGCCCACGCCGTAGCTGCGCAGCGCCACGTGCCCGGGCGCGTGGGCGGCGCGCGACGCGCCGTTGAACTGCGCCAGCAACTGCTCGGCGCTTTCGCCGCAGTTGAGAAACACCGCAACGCCGCGCCCTTCCTGCCGCAGGCGCGCCAGGCTGGCGTCCACGCTCCAGGAGTGGATGCCGCGATCGACCTCCAGCACGTCCAGCACCGACAGCGGCTCGTGCACGCGCACCGGCACCACGTCCTGCGGCGCCCATTGGCCCAGCGTCAGCGCCAGGTGCAGCGAGCCGCTGGGCTTGTCGCGGTAGGCGTGCGCCATGAACTCGCCGTGCGCGGTGCGCAGCGGGCGGGTGGCGACCAAGTCCACCAGCGATTCGGTGCGGCTGCGGTGCTCGATCAAGTCGGCGATGGTGCCGATCTTCAGGCCGTGCTGCGCCGCGAAGGCCCGCAGATCGGGCAGGCGCGCCATGGTGCCGTCGTCCTTCATCACCTCGCAGATCACGGCGGCGGGCGAGCAGCCGGCCATGGCGGCCAGATCGCAACTGGCCTCGGTGTGGCCGGCGCGCATCAGCACGCCGCCGTCCACCGCTTGCAGCGGGAAGATGTGGCCGGGCTGCACCAGGTCGCTGGCCTGCGCGCCGGGCGCCACGGCGGCGGCCACGGTGCGCGCGCGGTCGGCCGCCGAAATGCCGGTGGTCACGCCCTCGGCCGCCTCGATGGAGACGGTGAAGGCCGTTCCCATCTTGGTGCCGTTGCGCGTCGTCATGGGCGGCAGGCGCAGGCGCTCGCAACGTTCGCGCGTCAGGGCCAGGCAAACCAGGCCGCGGGCGAAGCGCACCATGAAGTTGATCGCCTCCGGCGTCACGTGGTCGGCGGCCAGCACCAGGTCGCCCTCATTCTCGCGGTCTTCCTCGTCCACCAGAATCGCCATGCGGCCGGCGCGCAGATCGGCGACGATGTCCTCGACAGGCGAAATCGGCGCCAGCGCGGGCGGGGAAACAAGAACGGAATCGGTCATGATGGGGCAATGATGAACGTGTGGCAAAACCGGCGCGGCGCGCGCTGCCGGCGCCCGCGAGAGTGTGCATTATCCGGCCCCGGTCAGCCGCGCGCGGCGGCAGGCGATTGCCGTTGCCGGAAAATAAGATCATTCAGCCGCCTCACCTTCATCGCCTCGACATGCCCAACCATCCCGACCGCTCCCTGCGCCTGGCCGGCGCCAGCAATTTCCGCGACCTCGGAGGCTACGCCGGCGCCGACGGGCGATCGGTGCGCTGGCGGCGGCTGTTTCGCTCCGACCACCTGGCGGCGCTGACCGCCGCGGATGCCCAAGTGCTGCAATCACTGGGCGTGACCCGCGCGTTCGATTTGCGCGGCGAGGCCGAACGCGCCGCCACGCCCTACCACTTGCCCGGCGCACGGCAATATTCGCTGCCGATCGAACCGACCGTGGTGCAGCGCATGAAAGACCTGCTCAACACCGGCCAGCAAATCACGCCCGCCCGGACGGTGGAACTGATGCAGCTCACCTACCGCGCCTTCGTGCACGACAACGCGGCGCGCTTCGCGGCGCTGTTCGAGCACCTGCTGGACAGCGATGAGCCGTTGATCTTTCACTGCACCGCCGGCAAGGACCGCACGGGCTTTGCCGCCGCGCTGATCCTGCTGGCGCTGGACGTGCCGCGCGAGGCGGTGATGCGCGACTACCTGCTCACCAACGAGCTGTACCGAATGCCCGCGTTCGCCGGCAACCGCGTCTCGCCCGAAGTGCTGAACGTGCTGTGGCGCGTGCAAGAGACGTTCCTCGACGCCGCGTTGCAAGCGGTGGACCAGGACTTCGGCGGCGCCGACCGCTACCTGACGCGCGAACTGCGCCTGCCCCCCACCGCGCGCCAGCGGTTGAAGGCGCTGTACCTGAAGTGACCTTTTCGAGCGCGCAACGCCGTATCAACCCCCGCACTGTGAAAAAATAGCGCCGATGCAAACCGTTTCCGCCCCCACGCCGCCGTCCCCGCTGCGCGAAAAGCTTGCGCTGTACCTCGACCTGATTCGAGTCAAGCCGCCCGTGGGCTGGCTGCTGCTGACCTGGCCGACGCTGGCCGCGCTGTGGCTGGCCTCGGGCGGCTGGCCGGGCTGGCACCTGTTCCTGATCTTTGCGTTCGGGCCATTCCTGATGCACTCGGCCGGCTGCTGCATCAACGACGTGGCCGACCGCGAATTCGACCGCCACGTCAAGCGCACCGTGCAGCGCCCGATCACCACCGGCAAAATGGGCGTGCCCGAGGCGCTGGCCGTCGGCGCGGTGTTGTCGCTGGTCGGGCTGGGCATGGCCTTCACCATCAACTGGCAGACCGTGGTGTGCTCGATCCCGGCGCTGCTGATCGCCATCATCTACCCCTTTTCCAAGCGCTGGTTTTCCATGCCGCAGGCCGTGCTCGGCGTGGCCTTCGGCTTCGGCATTCTGATGGCCTACACCGCCGCGCAAGGGCGCCTGCCGCTGGACGCACTCCTGCTGTTTGCCTTCTCCATCATCTACACGCTGGGCTACGACACCAGCTACGCCATGGTGGACCGCGACGACGATTTGAAGATCGGCATCCAGACCTCGGCCATCACCCTTGGCCGGCTGGACGTGTTCGCGATCATCAGCTTCTACGTGATCTTCCTGGCCGGCTGGCTGGCCGTCATCGCCTGGCGCTTCACGGCGATGGAACTGCCGCCGCGTTCACTGCTGTGGCTGTGCCTGGGCTTTGCCGCCGCCGCCGCGCAAGTGGCCTGGCACTACACCCTGATCCGGGGCCGCACCCGCCCCGGCTGCCACAAGGCGTTTCTCAACAGCCACTGGATCAGTTGCGCCGTTTTCGTCGGTATCGTGCTGGCAATGGCGTAGCCTTGCCGAAGCCGCGAATGCCAAACCCCATGCAGTTTGCATGAAGGCGCAGCGAACAGCCGGCTGCCGTTCGCAGGCTTGATTCACCCTTGCCGCAGCGCCAGACTCCAGGGCGTTTTTTGCCACGTGGCGGCTTCCTCGCGCAGCAGGTGGGCCGATTGCGGCCAGTCGGCGCTCCAGCCGTCGCGGCAGTCCAGCGTGAAGCCGCGCGCTGGTTCGGCGCCGGGGCCGATGCTCAGGCGGAGCAGTTCCGGGTCTTGCCGCGCGTGGCACAGGATCACGGCCAGCCGCAGTGCCAGCAACTGGCGCATGAACGGCGCATCGCCAAATTGCGCTTGCAGTTTGCGCAACTTGCCGCGCTGGCCCAGCACGAGTTGGCCAAGCCGGTGCAGCTCGTGCATGGCAAAGCCGGGCGGGTCGGCGTGCTCGATGATGTAGGCGCCGTGCTTGTGATGGTCGGTGTGCGAGATGTACGCGCCGATTTCGTGCAGGCGAGCCGCCCATTCGATCTGGCGCTCCAGTTCCTGGCGCTGTTTGTTTTTCAACTGAAGCGCCGGTGTCAACTGGCCGAACAGGTACAGCGCGGCGCGCGCCACGCGCGCGGCCTGCGCCGGGTCGGTCTGAAAGCGCGCGGCCAGCGCTTCGATGGCGGCGGCGCGCACGTCGGTGGCCTGGTCTTGCCGGCCCAGCATGTCGTACAGCGCGCCGTGGCGCAGTGCGCCGTAGGCGTAGCGCAGGCGGTCGATGTGCAGCAGATCGGCCAGCGCGCACAGCGTTGCCAGCCCGCCGGCGATGACGCTCTTGCGTTCGTCCTTGATGCCATCGAGCCGGATGGCTTGCACGCGCCGGGCCTTGATGAGCTTCTCGCGCAACCAGGCCAGGCCGGCGCGGGTGATGATGTGGCGCGCCGGCGTCTGGCCGGCGGCCAGCAGTGTGTCGGCGATGGCGCCCACGGTGCCTGAGCAGCCGTAGGCCATGTCCCACTGCGCCGGCCCGTGGGTGGATGCGGCGGCGTCGAACACCGCCTTGGCGGCGATTTCGGCGCGCTCGAAGTTGCGCGCCGAAAGCTGCCCATCGGCAAAGTAGCGCATCGACCACGCCACGCTGCCGATGGGATAGGACTCCATGACGCGCGGCGCGCGGCCCTGGCCGACGATCAGTTCGGTGGAACGCCCGCCGATATCGAGCACCAGCCGCCGCTCGTCCGACGGCGGCAGCAGGTGCGCGACGCCCTGGTAGATCAGGCGCGCTTCCTCGCGACCGGAGATGACGTCGATCGGAAAGCCAAGGATCCGCTCGGCCTCGATCAGAAACTGGTCGCGGTTGAGCGCCTCGCGCAGCGTCTGCGTGGCGACGGCGCGCACCTGGCTGGGCGCAAGGCCGGCCAGCCGGCCGGCAAAGCGGGCGAGGCAACTCCAGCCGCGCTGCATGGCCTCCTGCGACAGGCGGCCCTCATCGTCCAGCCCGGCGCCCTGGCGCACGGTTTCCTTGTGGTATTCCACGCGCCGCAACTGGCCCAGTTCGAGTTGGGCGATTTCGAGGCGGAAGCTGTTGGAGCCCAGATCCACGGCGGCGAGGCGGTCGGCGGTCGGCATGATTGCGGGCGATTGTGGCGCATGAACGCGTGCGCCGGGCGGCTGTTGCTGCGTCATCGTTGCGTCATCGTTGCGTCATCGTTGCGTCATCGTTGCGTCATTGTTATGTCATCAAATTGTCACATGGGCTGCCTACATTGCCTTGTGTCCGCTTCAACCACGAGAGACTTTTTGCAATGAAACGCACCTTTCTCAAAACACTGGCCTTCGCCGCCATCGGCGCATTCATCGGCGCCACGGCGCAGGCTGCCGACATCACCGGCGCGGGGGCGAGTTTCCCGTACCCGGTCTACGCCAAGTGGGCCGAAGGCTACAAGGCCGCCACCGGCACGGGCCTGAACTACCAGTCCATCGGCTCGTCGGGCGGCGTGCGCCAGATTCAGGCCAAAACGGTGGCCTTCGGCGCTTCCGACGCGCCGCTGGCAGCCGGCGATCTGGACAAGGACGGCCTGGCGCAGTTTCCCGCCATCATCGGCGGCACGGTGCCGGTGCTGAACGTCGAGGGCTTTCAGCCTGGCGAATTGCGCGTGACCGGCCCGGTGCTGGCCGACATTTTCATGGGCGTCATCGCCAAGTGGAACGATCCCCGGTTCGCGGCCCTGAATCCGGGCAAGAAGCTGCCTGACCTGGCCATTACCGTGGTGCACCGCGCCGACGGTTCGGGCACCACCTTCAACTGGACCGACTACCTGAGCGCCGTCAGCCCGGACTGGGCCGCCAAGGTGGGCAAGGGCAACGCCGTCAAGTGGCTGGCCGATACGGCGGTGGGCGGCAAGGGCAACGAAGGCGTGGCCGCCAACGTCAGCCGCATCAAGGGCGCCATCGGCTACGTGGAATACGCCTACGCCAAGAAAAACAGGCTGACCCACATGCAGGTGCAAAACCAGGCCGGCAAGTTCGTCAACCCCGACGACACCAGCTTCGCCGCCGCCGCTGCCGGCGTGGACTGGTTCAGCGTGCCGGGCATGGGCGTGTCGATGGTCAACGCCAGGGGCGACAACGCCTGGCCGATTTCCACCGCCTCGTTCATCCTGATGTACAAGCAGCCCGTTGACAAGGCGCAGTCCGCCGAGGTGCTGAAGTTCTTCGACTGGGCGTTCACCCACGGCAAGCAGGCCGCCGCCGAATTGGACTACGTGCCGCTGCCCGACTCCTTGACCGCCGACATCCGCGCCAAGGTGTGGCCGCAGATCAACACCAAATGAAGACGGGCGTGCACGCTGGGGCTTGTGAGGCGCGATGGATGCTCTCGCCGTCATTCACCGCCGCGGGCCCCCATCCCAGCCTTCCCCCAGAGGGGGAAGGAGCAAGACTTCTTCTCCCTCCGAGGGAAAGTTTTCCATTCCCTCCCTCTCTGGGGGAAATTTTTCCATTCCCTCTCTCTCTGGGGGAAAGTTTTTCATTCCCTCTCTCTCTGGGGGAAAGTTTTTCATTCCCTCCCCTCTGGGGAAAAGTTTTCCATCTCCTCCCCCTCTGGGGGAGGGTAGGGTGGGGGCCTGCGGCGCAACGCACGCCTGAGTCAAAAATACGCCAGAGCCATCCATGACCACGGCAGCGCACCTCATCGTCAAGCGAACAGGGATAGCATGGGGCATGAGCGCCTTGGAGCACGCACCACAAGCCGTACCGGAAGCCGTCGCTGCTTCCCGCATGGCGGCGATCGCGCGCCGGCAACGCTGGCAGGACTGGCTGTTTCATCGCGGCACGCAGGCGTTTTCGCTGCTGGTGCTGGCGGCGCTGGCGGGCATTCTGGTGTCGCTGTTCATCAGCGCCTGGCCCGCGTTCCAGACCTTCGGGCTGCCGTTTCTGTGGACCGTGGAATGGGATGCCGTCAACCAGCGCTTCGGCGCCGCCATCGCCATCACCGGCACGTTGCTCAGTTCCGGCATCGCGCTGCTGATCGCGGTGCCGCTGGCCTTCGGCATCGCGCTGTTCCTGACCGAAAACTGCCCGCCCTGGCTGCGCCGGCCCTTGGGCACTGCCGTCGAATTGCTGGCCGCCGTGCCCTCCATCATCTACGGCATGTTCGGCGCGTTCGCATTCGCGCCGCTGTTCGCCGACTTTTTCCAGATGCCGGCGCAGCGCGTGCTGGGCGGAATGCCGCTGGTCGGCGGCCTGTTCGGCGGCGCGGCCAACGGCATGGGCATTCTGGCCGCCGGCATCGTGCTGTCCTTCATGATCCTGCCCTACATCGCGGCGGTGATGCGCGACGTGTTCGAGATCGTGCCCGCCACTCTGCGCGAATCGGCCTACGGCCTGGGCTGCACCACCTGGGAGGTGGTGCGCAAGGTGGTGCTGCCCTACACACACAAGGGCGTGGTCGGCGGCATCATGCTGGGCTTGGGCCGCGCGCTGGGCGAGACGATGGCCGTCACCTTCGTGATCGGCAACGCCAACCGCATGCCGGCCTCGCTGTTTTCGCCCGGTACGTCGATTGCCGCCACCCTGGCCAACGAATTCGGCGAGGCGACGGGCCTGCACCTGAGCGCGCTGTTCGCCCTGGGGTTTTTGCTGTTCGTCATCACCTTCGTGGTGCTGGCGCTGGCCAAGCTGATGATTCTGCACGCCGAAAGGGCCAAGGGCGCATGACCGCCATTGCACCAACCACCTCCCTGTACCGCAAACGCCGCGCGGCCAACGCCATCGGCCTGACGTTTTCGATGGCCGCGATGGCCGTTGGCCTGCTGGTGCTGCTGTGGATTTTGTTCGTGCTGCTGTCCAAGGGGCTGGCGGCGGTCGATCTGAACATGTTCCTCAAGGACACGCCGGCCCCCGGCTCCGAAGGCGGCGGGTTGCACAACGCCATCGCCGGCAGCCTGATGATGGTCGGCCTGACGGTGCTGGTGTCCACGCCGGTCGGCATCCTGGCCGGCATCTACCTGGCCGAATATGGCGATGCGGGCCGCACGGCGGGTATCACGCGCCTGATTACCGACATCATGCTGTCGGCGCCGTCCATCGTACTGGGGCTGTTCGTCTATGCCGTGATGGTGGCGCC
Organism: Desulfovibrionaceae bacterium; assembly: GCA_009778355.1. GTDB lineage: Bacteria > Pseudomonadota > Gammaproteobacteria > Burkholderiales > Burkholderiaceae_C > Ottowia. Next base: position 14,749 of record WRJY01000336.1, read on the forward strand.
GATGGGAGGTTTTTCGGGTTTTGCCGGTTCGATGGCGCTGTCGCTGATCGCCATTCCGGTGGTGATGCGCACCACCGAGAACATGCTGCGCCTGGTGCCCGGCAGCCTGCGCGAAGCGGCGGCGGCGCTGGGCGCGCCGCGCTGGAAGGTGTCGCTGGCCATCGCCCTGCGGGCCGCGCGCAGCGGCGTCATCACCGGCCTGCTGCTGGCGGTGGCCCGCGTCAGCGGCGAAACCGCGCCGTTGCTGTTCACGGCCCTCAACAACCAGTTTTTCAGCGCCAACATGAACCGGCCCATGGCCAACCTGCCGGTGGTAATCAACCAGTTCGCCATGAGCCCCTACGACAACTGGATTCGCCTGGCCTGGGGCGGCGCGCTGCTGATTACGCTCACGGTGCTGGTCATCAACATCGTCGCGCGGGTGTTTTTCCGCGACCGCTCGGCGCGGCATTGACAGGCAATTTCCAAGGAACTCACATGGCAGTCGCCACCCCCCGTCCGCTGGTTGCGCCGCGCGCCGACGCCGCCGAGCCTGGGCGCGCCGCGCTGGAAACGAGCAATCTGGACTTTTTCTACGCCAACGGTTTTCAGGGCCTGAAGAACATCAACCTGTCGATCCCCGAGCGCAAGGTCACGGCCTTCATCGGCCCGTCGGGCTGCGGCAAATCCACGCTGCTGCGCACGTTCAACCGCATGTACAGCCTGTACCCGGGCCAGCGCGCGGTGGGCCAAATACTGCTGCACGGGCAGAACATTCTCGATGCCGGCGTGGACGTGAACCTGCTGCGCGCCCGCGTCGGCATGGTGTTTCAGAAGCCGACGCCGTTTCCGATGACGATCTACGACAACATCGCCTTCGGCGTGCGCCTGTACGAGCGGCTGGGCAAGGCCGACATGGACGATCGCGTCGAATGGGCGCTGACCAAGGCGGCGCTGTGGGGCGAAGTCAAGAACAAGCTGGGCCAGAACGGCCTGTCGCTGTCCGGCGGCCAGCAGCAGCGCCTGTGCATCGCGCGCAGCGTGGCGGTCAAGCCCTCGGTGCTGCTGCTGGACGAGCCGACCTCGGCGCTCGACCCCATTTCCACCGGCAAAATAGAGGAATTGGTGCACGAACTCGAACGCGACTACACCATCGTCATCGTGACGCACAACATGCAGCAGGCCGCGCGCGTGAGCGACTACACGGCCTATATGTACCTGGGCGAGTTGATCGAATTCGGCGCCACCGAGGAGCTGTTCTTCAAACCCAGGCGCAAGCAAACCGAGGACTACATCACGGGCCGTTTCGGCTGAGGCGACATGCAGGACAAACACCTTTCCAGCCAGTTCGACCATGAGTTGAATGCAATCTCCTCGCGCGTGCTTCAGCTCGGCGGCATGGTGGAGATGCAGATCCATCAGGCCATGGTCGCGCTGGCCGAGTTCAGCACCGAGGTGGCCGACCAGATCGAGCAGACCGAGCGCAGCGTGAACGCGCTGGAACTCGACATCGACCGCGAGCTGTCCACCATCATCGCGCGCCGTCAGCCCGCCGCCATCGACCTGCGGCTGCTGCTGGCGATCTCCAAGACCACCGCCAACCTGGAGCGGGTGGGCGACGAGGCGGCAAAAATAGCGCGCATGGTCAAGCGCATCATCGCCTCCGGTCACGCGCGCAGGCTGCCCTCCGGCGAACTGCGCGTGGCTGCCGACCTGGCCGCGCGGCAACTGCGCAAGGCGCTGGACGCCTTCGCGCGCCTGAGCGCCGAGGACGCCGTCATCATCATCCGCGACGACGACCAGGTGGACCGCGAGTTCGACGGCTTCGTGCGCAAACTTATCACCTATATGATGGAAGACCCGCGCACCATCTCCGCCTGTCTGGACCTGCTGACGCTGGCCAAGGCCATCGAGCGCGTGGGCGACCATGCCAAGAACATCGCCGAGTTCATCATCTACATCGTCAAGGGCGCCGACGTGCGGCATGGCGGCCTGAAAAGCATGGAGCCGGCAGCCCAATGAGAACCATGCCCCGCGTGCTGATCGTCGAGGACGAAGCGCCGATCGCCGAACTGATCGCCGTCAACCTGCGCCACAACGGCATGCAGCCGGTCTGGGCCATGGACAGCGAGGCGGCGCAGCGTGAACTCGACGCCGAACTGCCCGACGTGATCCTGCTCGACTGGATGCTGCCGGGCGAGAGCGGCCTCGCGCTGGCGCGCAAATGGCGCCAGGACGCGCGCGCCAAGTCCGTCCCGATCCTGATGCTGACCGCGCGCGGCGACGAGGCCGACCGCGTGGTCGGGCTCGACGCCGGCGCCGACGACTACATCGTCAAGCCGTTTTCCACCAGGGAAATGCTGGCGCGCATCCGCGCCGTGTTGCGCCGCCGCGCGCCCGAGCACACTGGCGCTGCCGTGGCCGTGGGGGCGCTGTCGCTGGATCCGTCCGCGCACCGCGTGTGCCATGACGGCGCGCAACTCAAGCTCGGCCCGACCGAATTCAAGCTGCTGCACTACCTGATGCAAAACGCCGAGCGCGTGCACACCCGCGGCCAATTGCTCGACAAGGTGTGGGGCGACCACGTGTTCATCGAGGAACGCACGGTGGACGTGCACGTCAAGCGCCTGCGCGAGGCGCTCGGCCCGGCCGGCGCGCTGATCGAGACCGTGCGCGGCGTCGGCTACCGCCTGAGCGCGCAGCCATCGGCGTGACGCTGGAGCGGTTGTGGATTCGGTCATGCTCATTTTCCGCGCTGCCGGCCCCCATCCCAGCCTTCCCCAAAAGGGGGAAGGAGCCGCAATCCCTCCCCTGCTGGGGATGCTCCTTCTTTTCCTTTCCTCACTGGGAGATGCTCCTTCTTCTCCCTCACCCGCTTGGGGAGGGCTGGGGTGGGGGTCAGCGGCGGCAAATAACGCACGCACCTCCAATGCGGAGGCGATCCACTCAAAACCGCTTTAGCGCCCTGCTTGCCGATGCGCATCCTTGTCTTTGTCCTCGTGCAAGCCGTGCCCGGCCTGCTGGGCTGGCTGTGGCAAGGCTGGCCTGGCGCGGCGGCGGGCGTGGCCGGCGGTTCGGTTGCGCTGCTGGCGCTGGATGCATGGCATGGCCGCCGTTTCATGCGGTGGCTGCGCGCGCCTGAATCCAGCCCGCCGCCGGCGCTGCGCGGCCTGTGGCGTGAAGCCGCTCACCGCGTCGCGCGGGCGCTGCGCGAAGAGCGCGAACGCGGGCGCGAAAGCGCCCGGCGGCTGGACGATTTCCTGGCCGCCATCCAGGCCTCGCCCGACGGCGTGATCCTGCTCGACGCCGAGGGCCGCATCGAGTGGTGCAACGGCATGGCGAGCCGGCATTTGGGCATCGACCCGCGTCGCGACCTGTTGCAGCACATTGGCAACCTGGTGCGCGATCCGGCCTTCGCCGCACATCTGGCGGGGCGCGACGGCACCGCGGAAGTCGCGCTCGCCGGACGCGACCACACCCCGGCGCAGCCGGTGCGGCTGTCGGTGCAGATGCATCCTTATGGCGCGGGCCATCGGCTCATGCTCTCGCGCGATGTCACGGCGCTGGTCCAGTCCGACGCCATGCGGCGCAACTTCGTCGCCAACGTGTCGCACGAGTTGCGCACGCCGCTCACGGTGCTGGCCGGTTTCGTCGAGACCATGCAGTCGCTGCCGCTGGCCGAAGACGAACGCGCCCGCTACTTGGACTTGATGGCCGGGCAGTCGGCGCGCATGAAGGCGCTGATCGACGATCTGCTCACGCTCTCGCGGCTGGAAGGCAGCCCGCCGCCCGGCGCTGACCAGGCTGATCTGCCCGCCCTGATGGCGCAGTGCGAGGCCGAGGCGCGCGCTCTCTCGAACCTGCTGCATCCGTCCGCGGAGCCGGCGCAGCGCCTGCGCTTTGCCGAACTGCCCGGCTTCGCCCTGACGGGCGCGGCCCATGAGCTGCGCAGCGCCATCTCCAACCTGGTCAACAACGCCGTGCGCTACACCCCCGCTGGCGGCGCCATCGACGTGGCCTGGCAGCGCCTGCCCGATGGCGGCGCCCGGCTGTCAGTGGCCGACACCGGCCCCGGCATCGCGCCCGAACACCTGTCGCGGCTGAGCGAGCGTTTTTACCGCGTCGATCACAGCCGCGCGCGCGCCTCGGGCGGCACCGGCCTGGGCCTGGCCATCGTCAAGCACGTGGCGCAGCGCCACGGCGGCGAACTCCAGATCAGCAGCGTCCTCGGTCACGGTTCGTGCTTCGCGCTGGCGCTTCCGGCGCAGCGGGTGCGGGAGCTGAACGCGGCGACGGCCCCTTGATGCCGTCTGACCCGCACTGGCCGCATTCGTCGCAGGCGTGGCAGTTGCCAATGTTGGCCGCGCGCGCGCCCAGGCCCAGCCGGGCGGCGGCGCGGCGGCGCCAGCGCGCGGGCATGAAGTGCCAGGCCGCGAACGCCAGCGCGGCCAGCACGATCAGGGCGACGGCGATTTCCTGCATGAGCCTCACCCCGCGCCCAGCGCCAGCGCCGCGCGGTACGTGACGAAAGCCGCCAGGTAGGCCAGCCCGAACAACTGCGCCAGCATGACCAGCGGAGTGCGCCAGCCGCCTGTTTCGCGCTTGACGGCGACCAGGGTGGACACGCATTGCGGCGCGAACACGTACCAGGCCAGCAGCGCCAGCGCGGTGGCCAGGCTCCAGCTTTGCGCCAGCAGCGGTTCGAGTTGCCGCGCCACGTCGTCGCCGCTGGCCGACAGCGCGTACACCGTGCCCAAAGCGCCCACCGCCACTTCGCGCGCGGCCATGCCGGGCACCAGGGCGATGGCGATTTGCCAGTTGAAGCCCACCGGGGCCAGCAGTTTTTGCAGCGCCAACCCGATCTGCCCGGCCCAACTGTGCAAGATGGCCGGCCCGGCGGCGCCCGGCGGCGGGGCGGGGTAGCTGGAGAGGAACCACAGCAGCACCATCACCGCCAGAATGATGCCGCCCACCCGCCGCAAAAAAATGCGCGCCCGCTCCCACAGCCCGAAAGCCAGTTGGCGCGGGCTGGGCCAGCGGTAGGCCGGCAGTTCCATGATGAGCGGCGTGGGCTGCGCGCCCTGACTGGCGTTGCCCAGCCGGTAGCTCCAGGCCAGGCCGAGCGCGCTCAGAATGCCCGCCAAATACAGTGCGAACAGCACCAGCCCTTGCAGATTGAACCAGCCGGCCACCGCGCGGTTGGGAATGAAGGCGGCGATCAGCAGCGCATACACCGGCAGCCGGGCCGAGCAGGTCATCAGCGGCGCGATCATGATGGTGACCAGCCGGTCGCGCCAGTGCGTGATGGTGCGCGTGGCCATGATGCCTGGCACCGCGCAGGCAAAGCTCGACAGCAGCGGAATGAACGAGCGCCCCGACAGCCCCACGCGGCCCATCACCCGGTCCAGCAAAAAGGCGGCGCGCGGCAGGTAGCCGGAGTCTTCCAGCGCCAGGATGAACAGAAACAGAATCAGAATCTGCGGCAAGAACACCAGCACGCTGCCCACGCCGGCAACGATGCCGTCGGCCAGCAGGCTGCGCAGCGGCCCTTCGGCCATGTGCGCGTGAACGAATGCGGCGGCGCCCTTCATGCCGCTTTCGATCCAGCCGGCGGGCACGGCGGCCCAACTGAACACGGCCTGAAACATCAAAAACAGCAGCGCCGCCAGAATCGCCATGCCCCACAGCGGGTGCAGCAGCACGCGGTCGATGGCGTCGTCGCGCGCCAGCGGCTGCTCGGGCGCCTGCACGGCTTCGCGCACGATGCGCTGCACTTCGTGGTGGGCCAGCATCACTTCCTGCACGCCGGGCGGCTGGCTGGCGGCGGCGGCGCTGCGCTGAACCAGCGGCGGGCGGCGCGCGTCCAGCGCCGCCACCAGCGCCCTGGCGCCGCCGGCCTGCACGCCCACCGTCGGCACCACCGGCGCGCCCAGCAGCGCGGCCAGGCGTTCGGTGTCGATGCGGATGCCCAGCCGCTCGGCCATGTCGCTCATGTTCAGCGCCACCAGCATCGGAATGCCCAGCCGCCGCGCTTCCAGCACCAGACGCAGGTTCAGGCGCAGCTTGGTGGCATCGACCACGCACACCAGCAGGTCGGGCAGCGCCTCGCCGGCGCGCTGGCCGGTAACCACGTCGCGGGTGATTTCCTCGTCCAGCGACAGCGCGTTCAGGCTGTACGCGCCGGGCAAATCCAGCACCACGGCATCGCGCCCGCTGGGCAGATGCAGGCGGCCTTCCTTGCGCTCCACCGTGACGCCGGCATAGTTGGCCACCTTCTGGCGGCTGCCGGTCAGCAGGTTGAACAACGCCGTCTTGCCGCAGTTGGGGTTGCCCAGCAGCGCCACGCGCAAGGGGCGAGTGGCCTGGGGGCTGCCGGCAACGGGGCGCGGCGGCGGCTCCCCCGCTGGGAGTTGAGCGTTGAGCGTTGAGCGTTGAGCGTGGTCCGGGTCAGGACGCTGAACGCTGAACGCTGAACGCTGAACGCTGAACGCTGAACGCTGAACGCTGAACGCTGAACGCTGAACGCTTTTTTGCGGGGCGGTCATGCGGTTTCTCCGCCCTCGCCTTCGGGCTGCACCCGCACCAGTTCGGCCTCGCGCCGGCGCAACGCGAAAGTGGACTGCCCGCCCAGCCGCACCGCCACCGGTTCGCGCCCGCCAGCGGCGCGGGCCACGACGCGCACCGTTTCGCCGGGCAGAAAGCCGATTTCGATCAACCGCAGCAGCACTTCGTGCTCGCCTTCGTCTTGGGGCGCGCCCAGTCTGACGATGGTTGCGCGCGCGCCCTGGCGCAGCGCGTTCAACGGCAGCGCGTCAACGGCATCGAGCACGCTGCCCGAAAGGAATGGAGCGGAAGCGGCGATCATAATGAGAGTAGTTCTCATTATAAATCACCACGGCGCCGCATCGCGTCAGAATGGCGGGCATGAGCATTACCGTTGATGATTTGGCCGCGCCTTCCGGGCCGTCCGCGCCGCGCCTGGTGTCCGGCGCGCCCGCCTCGCCGCGCGAGGAGGCGCTGGAACGCGCGCTGCGCCCCAAGCTGCTGGCCGAATACGTCGGCCAGGCCAAGGCGCGCGAGCAGTTGGAAATTTTCATTGGCGCGGCCCGCAAGCGCGGCGAGGCGCTGGATCACGTGCTGCTGTTCGGCCCGCCCGGACTGGGCAAGACCACGCTCAGCCACATCATCGCGCACGAGTTGGGCGTCAACCTGCGCCAGACCAGCGGCCCGGTGCTGGAAAAGCCCAAGGACCTGGCGGCGCTGTTGACCAACCTGGAACAAAACGACGTGCTGTTCATCGACGAGATTCACCGCCTCTCGCCCGTGGTGGAGGAAATCCTCTACCCGGCGCTGGAGGACTACAAGATCGACATCATGATCGGCGAGGGCCCGGCGGCGCGCTCCATCCGGCTGGACGTGCAGCCGTTCACCCTGGTGGGCGCCACCACGCGCGCCGGTATGCTCACCAACCCGCTGCGCGACCGCTTCGGCATCGTCACGCGGCTGGAGTTCTACACGCCCGAGGAGTTGACGCGCATCGTCACCCGCTCGGCGGGCCTGCTGGATGTCGAGACCGACAGCCAAGGCGCTTTTGAAATCGCCCGCCGCAGCCGCGGCACGCCGCGCATCGCCAACCGCCTGCTGCGCCGCGTGCGCGACTTTGCCGATGTGAAGGGCGAAGGCCGCATCACGCGCCAGATTGCCCACGACGCGCTGGCCATGCTGGACGTGGACCCGGAGGGCTTCGACGTCATGGACCGCAAGCTGCTGGAGGCGGTGATCCACCGCTTCGACGGCGGCCCGGTGGGCCTGGACAACATCGCCGCCAGCATCGGCGAGGAGTCCGGCACCATCGAGGACGTGATCGAGCCTTACCTGATCCAGCAAGGCTTTTTGCAGCGCACCCCGCGCGGGCGCGTGGCCACGCTGGCGGCGTACCGGCATCTGGGCGTGGCGCCGCCGCAGGCGGCGGGCGAGCTGTTCGGCCAGTAAAGTGCCAGCACGAGCGATGGGCCGGGAGATAATTGCGGCCATGCGCATCCGCTGTATCCAGATGCAGGGCGCGGCTTGACCGGCCCGGCGCGAATGCAGGTTTGCCCGGCGTTTTCGATAACCCCTGACCCCGGCCCGCGCGAGCGGCATCGATCCCATGCAACCGCCCTCCCCCATCACCGAAGAAGACATCGCCCAGTTCCTGATTCTGACGCCGGACTTCTTCGAACGCCATGCCAGCCTGCTGGCCGCCGTGCAGCTCACCAGCCCGCACGGCGGGCGCACCGTCAGCCTGCAAGAGCGCCAGGCCGAAATGCTGCGCGACAAGATCAAGCTGCTGGAGCAGCGCCTGATGGAGCTGATGCGCCACGGCAACGAGAATATGCTGATCGCCGACAAGCTGCTGCGCTGGGCGTGCCAGATGTTCCTGGTGGCGCGGCCCGTCGATTTGCCCGCGGTGCTGGCCAGCGAAATCAAAAGCCAGTTCAACGTGCCGCAGGCGGCGCTGAAAATCTGGGACGTGGCCGAGGTGTACGCGAACCAGCCGTTCGCCCAGGGCGCCAGCGACGACGTGCGCAGCCTGGCCGGTTCGCTGGCCACGCCGTACTGCGGCGTCAACGCCGGCTTCGACGCCGTGCAGTGGCTCGACGAGCCGCAGTCCGTCGCCTCGCTGGCGCTGATCCCCCTGCGCGCCAACGCCGCCGCGCCCGCCTTCGGCCTGCTGATCGTGGCCTCGCCCGACAGCCAGCGCTACCAGGCCGGCATGGCGACCGATTTTCTGGAGCGCATCGGCGAGCTGGCCAGCGCGGCGCTGTCGCGCCTGAGGGATTGACGCATTCATGAACGGCATCGCATCCCTTGCCCCGCTCGATGACGAGCAGCACACCATCCGCAACCGCACGTTCGACGAAATCGCCGTCGGCGATGAGGTCACGCTCCAGCGCACGCTGACCGAGGCCGACATCCAGTTGTTCGCCACGTTGTCGGGCGACGTGAACCCGCAGCACCTCGACCCGGCATTCGCCAACTCGACGCGCTTTCGCGGCGTCATCGCGCACGGCATGTGGGGCGCGGGGCTGATCTCCGCCGTGCTCGGCACGCGCCTGCCCGGCCCGGGCACGGTTTACCTCAGCCAGACCCTGAAGTTTCGCGCTCCGGTGCGCATCGGCGACACCATCACCACCCGCGTCGTGGTGAGCGCGCGCGACGAGCAAAAAAAACGCCTCTCCATCGACTGCTCGTGCATCAACCAGGACGGCGTCACCGTCATCGAGGGCGAGGCCCAGGTGCTCGCGCCCACCGAACGCATCGAACGCCCGCGCGCCACGCTGCCCGAAGTGCGCCTGATCGACCGCTCCGGCAAGACCTTGCTCGACCTGGCGCGCCCGCTCGGCCCGATCCGCGCCGCCATCGTGCACCCCTGCGACGCACCCAGCCTGCGCGCGCTGCTCGACGCTAGGCAAGCCGGCCTGATCGAGCCGCTGATCATCGCCCCGCGCGCCAAAATCGAAGCCATCGCCAGCGCGGCGGGCCTGAACATCGCCGGCATCCAGATCGAGGACGTCTCGCACAGCCACGCCGCCGCCGCGCGCGCCGTCCACCTGGCCGGCAGCGGCAAGGCCGATGTCCTGATAAAAGGCAGCCTGCACACCGACGAGCTGATGACCGCCATCGTCGCCCACGACTCGCCGCTGCGCACCGCGCGCCGCATGTCGCACTGCTGCCTGATCCATACGCCGGCCTACCCGCAGCCGTTCATCATCACCGACGCCGCCATCAACGTCGCGCCGACGCTGGAAGAAAAAGCCGACATCGTGCGCAACGCCATCGAACTGGCGCAAATCATCGGCGTCGCCGAGCCGCGCGTGGCGATCCTCGCCGCCGTCGAAACCGTCAACCCGCGCATGACCGCCACGCTCGATGCCGCCGCGCTGTGCAAAATGGCCGACCGCGGCCAGATCAGCGGCGGCATACTCGACGGCCCACTGGCGCTCGACAACGCCATCTCGGCAGCCGCCGCGCGCCTCAAGGGCATCGAATCGCCGGTTGCCGGCCATGCCGACGTGCTGATCGCGCCCGATCTCGAAAGCGGCACCATGCTTGCCAGACAGCTCGAATACCTCGGCGACGCCTCCAGCGCCGGCATCGTCATGGGCGCGCGCGTGCCCGTCATCCTGCCCGGCCGCGCCGATTCGCACGAAACCCGTCTCGCCTCCTGCGCCCTCGCCGCGCTGGTCGCGCACCGCAAGCGCAAGGCGGCACCGTAACGCGCCAGCAGTTGCGCGTTGTGCGCCCTCCCCTGTTGTTCTGCAGGGGCGATAGCAGGGAAGGCAGCGCATCGTAAACCGCCATCACCAGTTCCCGGCCCAACCTTCCCAAAGCGCGGCAAGAAGCCGAGCAGCCCTTGCCATTTCATCATCATGTGCTACTATTTAGGTAGCATGACAGCCGCTGAACCCCTCGTCATCGACCCCGCCGGCGCAGCGCTGGTCGCGCGCTACCTGGAGCACGCGCGGGTCGAAAAGCGCCTGGCCGGGCGCACCGTCACGTTGTACGGGCTGGACCTGGACAGGCTGGCGCGCCTGGCCGCCACGGCGGGCGTGGCGCTGACCGCCGTGCAAAACCACCACGTGCGCCACTGGACGGCGCAGATGCGCGCCGGCGGGCGCAGCGGGCGCGGCATCGCGCTCATTCTGTCGGGCTGGCGCGGCTTTTATGCCTGGCTGGGCCGGCAGGGGCTGATCGGGGCCAATCCGGTGCAGGACGTGCGGGCGCCGCGCCAGCCGCGTCCGTTGCCCAAGGCGCTGGGGGTGGACGAGGCGGTGCAACTGGCCGACCACGTGGCCGGGGCCGACAACCCCTGGCTGGACGCGCGCGATGCCGCCATGGTCGAGTTGTTCTACGGCTGCGGCCTGCGCGTGGGCGAGTTGATTGGCCTGAACATCGCGCCCAGCGCCGGCGCCCTGCTCGCCGGGCGCGGCTGGATCGACCTGGCTGCCGCCGAGGTGCAGGTGCAGGGCAAGGGCAGCAAGCGCCGCGCCGTGCCGCTGGGGCGGCAGGCGCTGGCCGCGCTGCGGCGCTGGCTGGCGCTGCGCGGCCAGGCGGCGGGCGCGGCAGCCGCAGGCAATGGCGATGCGGCGCAGGCGCTGTTCATCGGTCAGCGCGGCACGCGGCTGACGGCGCAGTCCATCTGGCAGCGCCTGCGGCGGCGCAGCCTGTGCGCCGGCCTGCCGACGCCAGTGCACCCGCACATGTTGCGCCATTCATACGCTAGCCACGTATTGCAGTCCAGCGGCGATTTACGCGCGGTGCAGGAACTGCTGGGCCACGCCAGCATCGGTTCGACGCAGGTCTATACGCGGCTGGATTTTCAGCACCTGGCACAGACTTACGATGCCACTCATCCGCGGGCGCGGCGGGGAGGGTGACTGCGCCTCGAGCCGCTGATGCGACTGGCGCAGGGCTGGCTTTGCGACCTTCGGTTTTTTGGCTTTGCGCGCGGGGCTAAACTGTGACGCTTTGCTGTCACCACGCTGCGGCGTTTTATCAACCATGTCCATGATTCCCGCCACCATCCTCACCGGCTTTCTCGGCTCGGGCAAGACCACGCTGCTCAAGCGCGTATTGACCGAGGCGCATGGTCAGAAGATCGCCGTGATCGAAAACGAGTTCGGCCAGGAGAACATCGACAACGAGATTCTGGTCGCCGACGCCCAGGAGCAGATCATCCAGATGAACAACGGCTGCATCTGCTGCACCATCCGCGAAGACTTGCGCGCCACGCTGTCCGATCTGGCGGCCAGGCGGCGCAAGGGCGAACTGGATTTCGAGCGCGTGGTCATCGAAACCACCGGCCTGGCCGACCCCGGCCCGGTGGCGCAAACATTCTTCATGGACGACGAGATCGCCGAGAGCTACCTGCTGGACGCCATCGTCACGCTGGTGGACGCCAAGCACGCCGCCGGGCAACTCGACGACCGCGTCGAGGCGCAGCGCCAGGTGGGTTTCGCGGACCAGATTTTCATCAGCAAGGCCGACCTGGTGTCGAGCCAGGAATTGTCGGCGTTGCAGCATCGCCTCAAGCACATGAACCCGCGCGCGCCGCAACGGATGGCGCACTTCGGCGAGGCGCCGATCTCGGAGGTGTTTGACTTGCGGGGCTTCAACCTGAACGCCAAGCTGGACATCGACCCTGATTTTCTGGCCGGTGATGACCACGATCACGACCATCACCACGAGCATGGCGAGCACTGCGATCATTGTCATTGCGGTCACTCATCGCATGAACACGCGCACGGCCGCCACCATCATCACGATGACGACGTCCAGAGCTTCGTGTTCCGCGCCGAGCGGGCGTTCGATCCGGCCAAGCTGGAGGACTTTCTGGGCACCGCGGTCAACATCTACGGCCCGCGCATGTTGCGTTACAAGGGCGTACTGTGGATGAAGGGCACCGAGCGCAAGGTCATCTTCCAGGGCGTGCATCAACTCATGGGCAGCGACCTCGGGCCGGCCTGGAAGGCGGGCGAGCCGCGCGTCAGCAAGATGGTGTTCATCGGCATCGATCTGCCGCGCGACATCCTGACCCAGGGGCTGGAGCAGTCGCTGGTTTGACCCGAACCCACCAGACGTTCACCCGGGGTGACCGCTTCCTCGTCACCGGGTTATTGGCACACTGTTGTCAGACCGATACAATCGCCGCCTTCGACCCGGTCGGCCACGCCATGATTCACTTGGCGGAATCACCCGATAAGGTCTATAAAGAGCCCTTTGTGCGAACGAGTGCCCCCCATTGCTTCGTTCGCTTGACATGCGGTCGAAGCCGGCGCAGCGATGCGCCAGCCTCGACAGGAGAAACCCGAAGTGAAATCCGCGGCTGCCAAGCATCCGGCCAAAGCCAAGCCCCCATCGGCCAAAACCACCGCCGCCAAGCCGGCGGTCAGCCACGCTGGCGTCAAGGCGTCGGGCAAAAGTGTGTTGACCACGAAGGCGAAGACGCTCGCGTCCCCCAAGACACCAGCGGCCAAGGCGGCAGCAACCAAACAGCCCGCGCCCAAGGCGCCGGTAGCCAAGGGGGCGGCATCCAAAGCGAAAGCGCCAATAGCCAAACCGGTTGCGCCCAAAGCGCCGGCGGCCAAGGGCGCTGCGTCCAAAGCGCCCGTGAAAGCGCCTGCCAAGACGCCGGCGTCGAAAAGCCACGCAGCCAAGCCCGCGGCTGTCTCCCGGCCAGCGGCGCCCAAATTGTTGCCCTTGCCAGTGGCGGCCTCCCGGCCCGTACCGGTGGCGGTCCGAAAAGACCCCAGACTGGCCAACAACTGGAAAATCAAACCCATCGAACAGTGGACCGATCCGGAAGTCATCGCCATGCCGGACGGCGAATACATGAACGACAAGCAACTGGCGTTCTTCCGCCTGAAGCTGGTCGAGTTGAAGGACGGCATCCTGTCCAACGCCGGCCAGACCGCCGAAAACCTGCGCGACGACACCGTGGTCGTGCCCGACCCCGCTGACCGCGCGACCATTGAAGAGGAACACGCGCTGGAGCTGCGCACGCGCGATCGCGAGCGCAAGCTGCTCAAGAAAATCGAGCAGTCCATCGCGCGCATCGACGCCGGTGACTACGGCTACTGCGACGAGACGGGCGAGCCCATCGGCGTGCCGCGTCTGCTGGCGCGCCCCACCGCCACGCTTTCGCTCGAAGCCCAGCAGCGGCGCGAGATGAAGCAAAAAATGTTCGGCGACTGAGGACGCGGGCCGCGGAGTCATTCGACATGGACAAGAACCCGGATTCGAAGGACAGCGGCAACCGCCGTCTGCTATCGAAGATGGTTCAGTTCGTCAAGAGCCCGACCACCCACTGGTCCGATCTCAGCCAGCCGCCGCCCGATGCAGCGGACACCCAGTCCAGGCAAATCCTCAAGGAAATGATCGAGCGCAAGCGGCGCAATGACTTCGTGCGCAGCCGCGAGTTCGATATGCTGCGCAAGCTGCGCCGCAAGGAAATGCTCAAGGACGAGCACAAGCCTGCCGGCCCCAGCAGTCAGCATCCTTGTCCCATCAGCACATCGGCCAGTTCCCGCGGGCGCGCCCAGACGCTGAAGAAAATCGACGAGATCGAATCCCAAATAGCCAATGCCTGGTTCCGGCGCAAGGGCCATGCGGTAACCGCGTCAGTCAGGGACGCTGGCGCTGCCACGCCCCAAGCCGCGCCCGCCAAGGCGGCGGCTCCGGCGCCGCAAGAGCGGGCCGCGCCGCCGCCTGCTGCCGCCGCTACGCCGCTCCAGCCGGTCGCCGTGCATGCATTCGTGCCCACGATGCCAATGAACTACGCCGCGTTCGAGGCAGAACAGGCGCGCAAAGCCCAGGAGCGGAATGCGGCGCAAGGAGCCATTGAAGGAGTCGCCCCCCTGCCGCCCCATTCCGGCATGGCCGGCGAGTTGGCGGACTTCCAGATCGAGATCGCCGCCGCTGCCAAGCTGGACCCCGCTACCGAAGAGGCCGCAATCCGCTTTGCCAATGGCGACATCGCCGGGGCCGAAGCCGGCCTGCGGGACCTGGTGGCCGATGACGGCGGGCGCGAGGACGACATTTACACGTGGCTGACCTTGTTCGATCTTTACCGCGCCACGGGCGAGCCGGACAAGTTCGACGATCTGGCGCTGCATTTCGCGGCGCGGTTTGGCCGCTCCGCGCCGCAGTGGGGCGTGGATGCCGCGGCGAGCAGCCGCCCGGCGCCGGTGGCCGCGCCAGCCGCGGTCAGCACCGCGCGCTTTCACTGGAGCAGCCCGCCCGCGCTCGGCGCGCCATCGATGGTCACGCTCAACGCCGCGCTGGCGCGCAGCGCCCCGCCATGGCGCGTCGATTGGCGCCGCTTGAAAACCATCGACTTCGCGGCCTTGCCGGCGTTGCACGACACCCTGCAACGCTGGGCCAGGCAGCCGGTACAGATTCAGTTCACGGGAGCCGAGAGCCTGCTGCAAGTGCTGGCCGAGAACTCGCCCCCTGACGACCGCCAAACCGACCCGCTCTGGTGGCAAACGCGCCTGGCGCTGCTTCGGGTGCAAGGCGAAATGGACGAGTTCGAACTGGTGGCGCTCAACTACTGCGTGACCTACGAAGTTTCCCCGCCTGCCTGGGAAGACCCGAAAAACAGCTATCGCTCGATGAACGAGAAGGGCGATGCGGACACCCCCGCCGAATCGCAGCGCCAGGCAGCGTTGGCATGGCCTTCGACAAAGTCCGGGGCAACCGACTTCGGAATCACCGACTTCCCTGGCACGTGGCCCATTGCGCCGGACGACAGCGTGGTGCGCCCCGAACTGGCGGGAGAATTGCTCGAATCGGCGGACAACGCACTCGGTCAGGTGCCCCTGACCAGCGCCACCCGGCTGGTCGAATTCAACTGCCGCAACCTGCTGCGGGTGGACTTCGGCGCCGCTGGCGACCTGCTCAACTGGGCGATAGCCCAGAAAAGCGCGGGTCTGCAAGTCCGCTTCAAGCAGGTCAACCGCCTGGTGGCGGCCTTTTTCGGCGTGATTGGCATCACCGACGCCGCCGGCGTCGTCCTCCGCACCGATTGAGCTTGCCCTTGCACGTATCGCCAGCGCCCTTGATTTGCGCCCCCGCGCCCCCACTTTGACGCGATGCAAGCATTTCACGGCACCACCATCATCAGCGTGCGCCGGCAAACCCCAGAAGGCTGGCAGGTGGCCATCGGGGGCGACGGCCAGGTCACGCTGGGTAACATCGTCGTCAAAGGATCGGCGCGCAAGGTGCGCAAGCTCTACCACGGCAGGGTGCTGGCGGGTTTTGCCGGCGCCACGGCGGATGCCTTCACGCTGTTCGAGCGTTTCGAGGCCAAGCTGGAAAAGCACCAGGGCCACCTGACCCGCGCCGCCATCGAGCTGACCAAGGACTGGCGCACCGACCGCGTGCTGCGCCGCCTGGAGGCCATGCTGGCTGTGGCCGACAAGAGCGCTTCGCTCATCATCACCGGCAACGGCGACGTACTGGAGCCTGAGCACGGGCTGGTGGCCATCGGTTCCGGCGGCGCCTATGCGCAGGCGGCGGCCAAGGCGCTGCTCGATCACACCGAATTGCCCGCCGAACAAATCGTCAAGAAGGCGCTGGAAATCGCTGGCGAGCTGTGCATCTACACCAACATGCAGCACACCGTCGAAACGCTTGGTGATGCGGGTTCCGCGTCGGGCGTTTAGCGTTTAGCGTCCCACGCTCAACGCCCAACGCCCACGCTCAACGCTCAACGAACGCCCCATGTCCTCCATGACGCCGCAGGAGATCGTCTCCGAACTCGACCGCCACATCGTCGGCCAGCAGGACGCCAAGCGCGCCGTGGCCATCGCGCTGCGCAACCGCTGGCGCCGCCAGCAGGTCGATGAAAAGCTGCGCGCCGAAATCACGCCCAAGAACATTCTGATGATCGGCCCCACCGGCGTTGGCAAGACCGAAATCGCGCGCCGGCTGGCGCGGCTGGCCGACGCGCCCTTCATCAAGGTCGAGGCCACCAAGTTCACCGAGGTCGGCTATGTCGGCAAGGATGTCGATTCCATCATCCGCGACCTGGCCGAAATGGCCGTCAAGCAAGAGCGCGAGCGCGCCATGCGCCAGCACCGTACCCGCGCCGAGGACCTGGCCGAGGAACGCATTCTCGACGTGCTGATTCCGCCCGCCCGCAATGCCGACGGCAGCAGCGCGCCGCCCGCCGACGGCGCCGCGCGCCAGACCTTCCGCAAGAAACTGCGCGAGGGCCAGTTGAACGACAAGGAGGTGGAGATCGAACTCGCCCAGCCCGCGCCCGCCCTCGAAATCATGGGACCGCCCGGCATGGAGGACATGACCGAACAGATCAAGGGCATGCTCGGCAACCTGGGCGCTGGCCGGCGCAGGCAGCGGCGCGTGAAGATCGGCGAGGCGATGAAACTGCTGATCGACGAAGAAGCGGGCAAGCTGGTCAACGAGGACGACATCCGCACGCAGGCCGTGCACAACCTGGAGCAGAACGGCATCGTCTTCATCGACGAAATCGACAAGGTGGCCTCGCGCAGCCTGGAAGGCGGCGGCAGCGCCGAGGTGTCGCGCCAAGGCGTGCAGCGCGATTT
This sequence comes from Desulfovibrionaceae bacterium, assembly GCA_009778355.1. Taxonomy (GTDB): domain Bacteria; phylum Pseudomonadota; class Gammaproteobacteria; order Burkholderiales; family Burkholderiaceae_C; genus Ottowia. Next base: position 31,839 of record WRJY01000336.1, read on the forward strand.
GCTGCCGCTGGTCGAAGGCACCACGGTCAGCACCAAGTACGGCATGGTGCGCACCGACCACATTCTGTTCATAGCCTCCGGCGCCTTTCATCTGGCCAAGCCCAGCGACCTGATCCCCGAGCTGCAAGGGCGCCTGCCGATCCGCGTCGAACTGGCATCGCTGTCGGTGCGCGACTTCGAGGCCATCCTGACGCAAACCGACGCTTCGCTGGTGCGCCAGTACCAGGCGCTGCTGGCCACTGAGGGCGTGACGCTGGACTTCAAGCCCGACGGCATCTCGCGGCTGGCCGAGATTGCGTTCGCCGTCAACGAATCGACCGAGAACATCGGCGCGCGCCGCCTGTCCACGGTCATGGAGCGCCTGCTGGAAGAGGTCAGCTTCGAGGCCACGCGGCTCCAGGGTCAGAGCGTGACCATCGACGCCGCCTGCGTGGACGCGCGCCTGTCCGCGCTCAGCCGCAACGAAGACCTGTCGCGCTTCATTCTCTGACCCGCGCCGGAAAACTGGAAGCGTCGGACGACTGGCACGGAAACCCCACGCAATGGCCTTTGGCTTTCCAGGCCACTGCTACCACAGGGCAAGTTCGGCTTGCTTTCGGTACTGGTCGATGTTTATGCAGTCCCCCGAGGTGATCTTGTCGTAGATCGCCTTTAATTGTTCCAACGGCGGGTCCTTGTCGAGGAAGCGAAATGCGGATGCAGCCACGTATTCGGGCAATGCCTCGAACGCAAGCCACTGGCGCCCTTCTGCTTCGGCGACCTGTCCCGTAGTGTTCGATCCTGCGAAGATATCCACCACCAAGTCCCCAGGCTCTGTCAGCATCTTGATGAAGAACTCGGGCAGCTTTGCCGGAAAGCGCGCCGGATGACCATTGATGCCCATGGCCTTGCAGCCCGCGAGGTAGTGGCTGTTCGACTCTGAGTTGGGCAACTGAATCAAGTTCGGCGGAATCGCTCCACCGTTATCCTTGGCAAAGCCCTTCCCGATGTCGTGCCCAGAGGGGCGAACCTTGGGCGTGTAAAACTTGCCTGGGTCTTCAATCAGCTTCTTCATTCGGTCGCTGTACGGCGCAAGCACTTTCGTGATGTCCGACTTGGGCCACTCGGTCTTGCTGAACCACCACACGGTGTTGATGGAGTCTTTCGCCCGAAGCTTGCGCTTGTTTACCCACTCGATTGGGCTGGGCAACTTCGAGGGGTTGAACCAATAGAAGTCCTCCGCGAGGAAAAAACCAAGTTCATCGACCATGCGGATCAGAACGCGAAAGTTGTACAGGCTCCGGGCCGGAACCCCTTTCATGTAGGCTCCGCCGAAGTCAACGACAAAGCTGCCGTCGTCGCGTAGCTTGCGATGGACGATGCGCCCGAACTCCAGGAACCAGTCGATGTATTCGTGTTGATCCAGGTTGCCGTACTCTTTCTGTCGTTGAAGCGCGAAGGGCGGGCTGGTCACAACGAGATTCACGTTTTCGTCCGGCAATTCCTCCAGCAACTTGCGCGAGTCGCCCACGAAGGCCGCACCGTTGGGGGTGTAGTAGGCGGGGGCGGTTTTCGTTCTCATCAGCATCGGATGCTACTCAAAGTCTGTAGATTCATAGTCGTCACATGGGCATTATCCTGTTTGTGAACAGGAAGATAAAGCCCTCACATACAAGGAGAGTCTTCGCCTTCAATCTGAGGGCTACGCGTGAACGACTCGGATTGTCTCAGGAGGCGCTGGCCGATGCTGCGGGCCTCCATCGAACTTACGTCGGCTCGGTGGAACGAGGCGAGCGGAACATCTCCATCGACAACATCGAAAGACTGGCGACGGCGCTCGAGATCGATCCTGCGTCTTTATTGGCGGGAGGCTCGAAGAAGTGATCTTCTTGCCGCACAGCGACTACAAGCGCCTGCTTCAAGTCTGGCCCGCCGTTCAAGAGTATCAGACCCTTGCCACCAAACACGGGATTGATGACGTGTTTCAAGACAACGGCGGAAAGCTTCTCCAGGTGCTCTTGCTTCTGGGCCTGAAGATCATCCCGGGCCGCGAGGGCAACGACGCCATTGACACTGAGGGGCGCGAGTATGAGTTGAAGTCAGTCAACATCGAACTGACGCACGGTTTTTCCACGCACCACCACATGAACCCGGCCATCATCGCCAAGTACCGGCAAGTGCCTTGGGTGTTCGCTGTCTATCGAGACATCGCGCTACAGACTGTCTACCTACTGGAGCCGGCTGACTTGGAGTTCTACTTCACCAAGTGGGAAGAGAAGTGGCACGCGGACGGAAGGAAGGACATCAACAACCCAAAGATTCCCATCAAGTACGTGATGAAGTACGGCAAGCTGATACACGGCACTGCGCCGGGTCTTTCCATCAAACGTAAGAAGGTCGTGACGAACAAGCGCAAGCCGTAGCTATGGCTATGGCTATGGCTATGGCTATGGCTATGGCTATGGCTATGGCTATGGCGAAGGGTTGCAACATCGCAACCGTTCCGGTCGGCAGGTGCAACACGGCGCGGCGATTCGTAGAAGGCATCTTCTGTCCTGTGCTTCCCAAGCTCCAGCGCAGGTGCGGTCATGGCTTCCCGTTGAGTGGTTGGATTCGCCGTGTCAGTGCGGCGGCACAGGCGCGGCAGCCGCCCAGGGTTAGCGATTTACTTTGACTGTGTTCGCTAAGTTGTTAATTACAAAGGTTTTTGTCCTTGGTATCTCGCCAAAGGCCCATCTAACACATTGATTTCATTGAAATAATTTACTGTTTCCCTGTTGCGCGGCGCTCAATTCCTGCTACAGTGCCAAAAAGTGCAATTAAGTGGTGAAAAGTGCCGGTATCGTGTAAAGTCGGCGCTTGCAACAGGAGTTTTCGCGTGTTTCAAGGGCCATCGTCGTTGAGTCTGGATGCCAAGGGAAGGCTGTCGGTGCCGACCCGGCATCGCGACGCCTTGCTGACGGCTTGCGCCGGCGCGCTGACGATCACCAAACACCCGGAAGGTTGCCTGATGGTGTTCCCGCGCACCGAGTGGGAAAAGTTCCGTGACCGCGTGACCGGACTGCCCATGTCCGCCCAATGGTGGAAGCGCATTTTTCTGGGCAATGCCATGGACGTTGAAATGGACGCCACGGGCCGCGTGCTGGTGCCGCCCGAGTTGCGCGCCGCCGCTGGCCTGACGCGCGAGGCGATGCTGCTGGGCATGACGACCTACTTCGAGCTGTGGGATCAGGCCACCTACGAGGCCAAGGAAGCCGAGGCCAGGCAGGCGGGGATGCCCCAGGCGGTTCAAGACTTTGTATTCTGATGGCGCAGACAGGTGAACACATGGTCCCACGCCACGGTACTGCTGAACGAGGCGGTCGACGCCCTCGTCACGGACCCGCAAGGCCAGTACGTGGATGCCACGTTCGGGCGCGGCGGGCACGCGCGCCTGATTTTGAGCCGGCTCGGCCCCGAAGGCAGTCTGACAGCCTGCGACAAGGACCCGGACGCGCTGGCCGAGGCGGCGCGGATCACCGACGCGCGCCTGGCCATCCGTCACCAAAGCCTTGCCGAGCTTGGCCGGTGGCCCTCGGGCAGCTTGGCTGGCGTGCTGATGGACTTGGGCGTCAGCTCTCCGCAAATCGACAACCCCGCGCGGGGTTTTTCTTTTCGCGCCGACGGCCCGCTGGACATGCGCATGGACCCCACGCGCGGCCAGAGCGCGGCCCAGTGGCTGGCGCAGGCCAGCCAGCGGCAGATCGCGGAGGTCATTCGTGATTACGGAGAAGAACGGTTTGCTGTGGCCATTGCAAAGGCGGTTGTTGCGCGCCGACAGGCACGGGGGCCTGTTGCAACCACCGCTGAACTGGCCGCAATCGTGGCTGGCGCGGTCAAAACCCGCGAGCCGGGCCAGAACCCTGCAACGCGCACATTTCAGGCTGTTCGGATTTTCATCAACGCCGAGCTTGAAGAGCTCGAACAGGCGCTAGAGGCGAGTCTGCATGTGCTGCAACCTGGAGGCCGGCTCGTGGTGATCAGCTTCCATTCGCTGGAAGACCGCATCGTCAAGCAGTTCATCGCGCGGCATTCGCGCGCGGTGGTGGATCGCCGCGCGCCCTTTGCCGAACCCGCGCCCGCGCTGCTGCGCGCGCTGGCGCGCGTACGCCCCAGCGAGGCCGAGGTGGCCGCCAATGCGCGCGCGCGCAGCGCCATCATGCGCGTGGCCGAGCGCACCGCCGCGCCAGCCGATCCGGGGAGCGCGCCGTGACGCGGCTGTCGATCATGCTGCTGGCCGCCGTGGTGGTGTCGGCGCTGTACCTGGTGCGGGTGCAGTACGACTCGCGCCGCCTGTTCACCGAGCTGGACCGCGCGGAAGCCGAGTCGCAGCGGCTCGAAACCGAACGCAGCCGGCTGGAAGTGGAAAAGCGCGCCGGGGCGACCTCGCTGCGGGTCGAAAAACTGGCCAAGGAAAAGCTTGCCATGCGCACGGTGACGCCCGCCGTTACCGAGTACGTGACCTCCACCGCCGCCATGCCGGCGGCGCTGGCCCTGGCCGCGCCAGCCGCATCGGCTGCGTCGGCAGCGTCGCAAACGGAGGCCGGTCAGCCATGAAGGACCTTCGCTACACGTCGAGTCCCCTGCTGGCGTCCAAGACGCCGGTCTGGCGCAGCAAGTTCATCGTGGCGGCGCTGGGGCTGGCGTTCGTCGCTCTGGTGGCGCGCGCGGGCTATGTGCAGGTGGTCGGCAACGCTTTCTTCCTGCGCCAGGGCGAGGTGCGTTTCGCGCGCACGCTGGAACTGCCGGCCAGCCGCGGCCGCATTCTGGACCGCAATGGCCTGCTGCTGGCTTCGAGCGTGGCGGCGCGCGGCATCTGGGCGATTCCCGAGGATGTCGAGCGCAACGCCGCCAAGCTCAAGCAACTGGCCAGGCTGCTGAACATGACGCCGGCTGAACTGAACCGCCGGCTTGCCGACGAGGACAAGACTTTCGTCTGGCTCAAGCGCCAGGTCGATGAGCCGGTTGCCCAGCAGATCGCGGACCTCAAGCTGGCCGGCATTTACCAGCGCAAGGAATACAAGCGCAAATACCCGGAAGGCGAAGCCGCCGCGCACATGGTGGGCTTTACCGACGTGGACAACAAGGGCGTGGAAGGCGCCGAAAAATCGTTTGAACAGCGGCTGGCCGGCAAGCCGGGCTCGCGCCGCGTCATCAAGGACCGCCTGGGCCAGGTGGTGGATGCCGTGGGCGAGGAGGTGCCGCCGGTCGATGGGCAGGACGTTCAGTTGTCCATCGACTCCAAGGTGCAGTTCTTCGCCTACCAGAAGCTGCGCGACACGGTCACCCAGCACAAGGCCAAATCCGGCAGCGTGGTGGTGCTCGACGCGCAGACCGGCGAAGTGCTAGCGCTGGCCAATTACCCCAGCTACAACCCCGACGAACGCCGCAATCTGGCCGGCGCGCAACTGCGCAACATCGCCGTCACCGACACCTTCGAGCCCGGCTCGGTGATGAAGCCCATCACCGTGGCGATGGCGCTGGATGCCGGCAAGGTGACGCCGCAGACCATCATCGACACCTCGCCGGGCTCCTACCAGTTCGGCAAATTCACCATCCGCGACACACACAACTACGGCGCGCTGACGGTGGAAGGCGTGATCCAGAAGTCGAGCAACATCGGCGCCCTGAAGATCGCCCAGAAGCTCAATGCCCAGCAGATGTGGGAAACCTACACCGCGCTGGGCTACGGACACAGGCCGGAACTGGCGTTTCCCGGCGCCGCCGCGGGCCTGCTGCGGCCCTGGAAAAGCTGGAAGCCGATCGAGCAGGCCACCGTTGCCTATGGCTATGGCCTTTCGGCGTCGCTGTTCCAGATGGCGCATTCGTACACCGCGTTCTCGCGCGACGGCAGCGTGATTCCCGTCACCTTGCTCAAAAGCCCGGACGGCGAACCGGCGCGGGGCGTGCGGGTGTTCTCCGAAAAAAGCGCCCGCGCGATACGCAAGATGCTGCAAATGGCCGCCGGCCCCGGCGGCACCGGCCAGCGTGCGCAAACCATGGGCTATTCGGTCGGCGGCAAGTCGGGCACGGCGCGCAAGCAGCAAGGCAACGGCTACGCCAGCGGCAAGTACCGCGCCTGGTTTGCCGGCATGTCGCCGATCGAGCAGCCGCGCGTGATCGTGGCCGTGATGATCGACGAGCCAGGCAACGGCGAATTCTTCGGCGGCCAGGTGGCCGCCCCCGTGTTCAGCGAGGTGGTGCAGCAAACGCTGCGCATCATGGGCGCGCAGCCTGACATGGCCGTCAAGCCCCAGATCGTGGCCGATCAGGTGGAGGAGTCCCTGTGAAATCGAACCACCCCCAGGCTTCACTCGCTGCGCGATGTTTCGCCTCCACCCTCGAGGGGGCGCGCCCACTGGCCGGGGAAACCCCGTCCACGGGCGCCTTGGCGTGGCCTGCTCCGCGGCCTTCGGTCTCTTTTTTGTTTCATGCGTCGCGGGTCGTGCAAAACGCGGTGGAGCAACTGAAATGATGCTGTTTCACACGCCGCAAGACGCCGCACGCTGGCTGCATGAGCGCGTGCGCGGCGATCTGCACGCCGACAGCCGCAAGGTGCGGCCCGGCGACGGCTTCATCGCCTGGCCGGGCGCGGCCACCGATGGCCGGCAATTCGTGCCGGCGGCGCTGGCGCAGGGAGCGGGCGCCTGCCTGGTCGAGCGCGAAAGCGTCGAGGCGTTCGGCTTCGACGGCGAGGCCATCGGCGTTTACCCCGGGCTCAAGGCCGGCGCCGGCCCGATTGCCGCCGCGTACTGCCAAACGCCTTCGCGCTCGCTCGCGGTAGTGGCCATCACCGGCACCAACGGCAAGACCTCGTCGGCCTGGTGGCTGGCCTGGGCGCTCTCGAAATTGAAGCATGAAACCCTTTCGCCATGCGCCTTGGTGGGAACACTGGGCGTGGGGCTGCCGGACGCGCTGGAATACACCGGCCTGACCACGCCCGACCCGGCGCTGCTGCAGCGGCGGCTGCGCGAGTTCGCCGATGGCGGCGTCAAGTCCTGCGCCATGGAGGCGTCGTCGATCGGGATTGCCGAACACCGGCTGGACGGCACGGCGATTCGTGTCGCGGTTTTCACCAACTTCACGCAGGATCATCTGGACTACCACGGCAGCATGGACGCCTACTGGGCCGCCAAGGCCGCGCTGTTCGGCTGGCCCGGCCTGCAGGCCGCCGTGGTCAACGTGGACGACCCGCGAGGGGCCGAACTGATGGAGCGCGCCCGCGCGCGCGGCCTCGACGTCTGGAGCGTGTCGCTGCGGCCCGGCGCGCGGCTGCACGCAACCGATCTGGCCTGGGGCGAACGCGGCCTGCGCTGGACGCTGTGCGAAGGAGCGCAGACCGCGCCCATGACCACGCCGCTGGTGGGCGAGTACAACGTGTCCAACCTGCTGGGCGTGATTGGCGCGCTGCGCGCGCTCGGCGTGCCGCTGGCCGACGCCGCCCGCGCCTGCGCCGATTTGCCGCCGGTGCCGGGCCGCATGGAGCGCGTGCAGGGCACGGACGGCTCGGGCGAGCCGCTGGTGGCGGTGGACTACGCCCACACGCCCGCCGCGCTGGAAAAAGCGCTGGCCGCCCTGCGCCCGCTGGCCACGCAACGCGGCGGGCGGCTGTGGTGCGTGTTCGGCTGCGGCGGCGAGCGCGACGCGGGCAAGCGGCCCCTGATGGGCGCGGCGGTGCAAGCGGGCGCGGATGCGGTGGTGGTCACCAGCGACAACCCGCGCGGCGAAGCGCCACAGGCGATCATCGACGGCATCCTGCGCGGCCTGCGGCGCGTGGATGCGGCGCGGGTGGAGCCGGACAGGGCGCGGGCCATTGAATGGGCCATTGTGCAGGCTGGCGAGCGCGACGTGGTGCTGATCGCGGGCAAGGGCCACGAGGATTATCAGGAAGTGCGCGGCCAGCGGCTGCCTTTCTCCGACCAGCAGCAGGCGCGGGCGGCGCTCGCTTTGCGGGGGGCGTCATGACCAGCATGAACCTCAGCTTGCGCGACGCCGCTTCCGGCCTGACCGGGGCGCGGATTGTGGGCAACCCCGCCGCCGTCATCGCCCGCGTCCACAGCGACACGCGCACCCTGCAAGCGGGCGACTTGTTCGT
>WRJY01000337.1 GCA_009778355.1 Desulfovibrionaceae bacterium
CCCGCCAGCACCGCGCTCGGCGCGCCATGCGGCGTTGCTCGTCCTTGCGGGCAGTAGCCCGCTGCGTCCTCGCGCCTTGCCTGGCACGTCGATCACGGCACTGGCGGGCGCATCCAACTGCCGTTTTTAGGTTAAACGGGCTCCAGGCGACAATTGCGTCCCGATGCAAGACACCACCTACATCCTGACTCTGTCGTGCCCCGACCGGCGCGGCATCGTGCATGCCGTCTCCGGCTTTTTGCTGGAGCGCGGCGGCAACATCGAAGAAGCCGCGCAGTTCAACGACCACGACACGGGCCTGTTTTTCATGCGCGTGCAGTTTTCCTGCGGAACGCTGGACGCCTGCGCCCTGCGCGCGCAGATCGGCGCGCTGGCCGAGGGTTTTGCCATGCGCTGGCAGTTGCACCAGGCGGCGCAGCCGATGCGGGCCGTGATCTTCGTCAGCCGCGAAGGCCACTGCCTGAACGACCTGCTGTTCCGCTGCAAAAGCGGCCTGCTGCCGCTGGACATCCGCGCCATCGTCAGCAACCACCGCGACTTCTACCAGTTGGCGGCTGGCTACAACGTGCCGTTTCACCACATTGCGGCGACCAGGGCCAACCGGGCGCACGCCGAAGAGCGGCAACTGGAGGTCATAGAGGCCGAGGGCGCTGAACTGGTGGTACTGGCGCGCTACATGCAAATCCTGTCGGACGCCATGTGCCAGCGCCTGGCCGGTCGGGCCATCAACATCCACCACAGCTTTTTGCCCAGCTTCAAGGGCGCCAGGCCCTACCACCAGGCGCACGACCGCGGCGTGAAGCTGATCGGCGCTACCGCGCACTACGTCACCGCCGACCTGGACGAAGGCCCGATCATCGAGCAGGACGTGGCGCGCGTGGATCACAGCGCCACCGTGGAAGACCTGAGCGCCGTTGGCCGCGACACCGAAAGCCAGGTGCTGGCGCGCGCCGTCAAGTGGCACAGCGAGCGCCGCGTGCTGCTGAACGGGCACCGGACGGTGGTGTTCAAGTAGCCTTGGGCGCCCGCGCGCCGAAGAGGGCGCTGCCAATGCGCACCAGGGTGCTGCCGGCGGCCACAGCGGCCTCCAGGTCGGCGCTCATGCCCATCGACAGGGTGTCCAGCCCCAGGCCGGCGGCGTTCAACTGCGCGAACAGTACCTTGGCGCGGGCGTGGACGGCGCGAGCGGCCTCGAAATCGGCTGCCGGTTCGGGTATCGTCATCAGACCGCGCAGGCGCAGCCGTGGCAGCGCGGCAACGGCGCGGGCCAGCGCCAGCGCCTGGTCTGGCGCCACGCCCGACTTGGCCGGCCCGCCGTCGATGTTGACCTGGATGCACACGTTCAGCGGCGCCAGCTCCGGCGGGCGCTGGGCCGACAGGCGCTCGGCGGTCTTCAGCCGATCCAGCGTGTGCGCCCAGTCGAACCGCTCGGCCACCAGGCGCGTTTTGTTGCTCTGGATGGGGCCGATGCAGTGCCAGCACAGATCGGCCCGCAGATCGGCCAGGGCGGCGATTTTTTCCACCCCCTCCTGAATGTAGTTCTCGCCGAAGGCGCGCTGCCCGGCCTCGAACGCGGCGCGCACGGCGCCGGGGCCGAAGGTCTTGGATACCGCCAGCAACGCCACGTCCGCCGCATCGCGTCCGGCGGCGCGGCAGGCGGTGACAATACGGGCATGCACGTCTTGGAAATTACGGGCAATCGTCGTCATAATGGCTGCAGCGTATCAAATACAAGGATCAGGGCAGGATTCACCGTGGACATCACCCAACTACTGGCATTCACCGTAAAAAACAAAGCATCCGATCTGCACCTGTCGGCGGGTCTGCCGCCCATGATCCGCGTGCACGGCGACGTGCGCCGTATCAACGTCGAGCCGCTGGAGCACAAGCAGGTCTTCGCCATGCTCTACGACATCATGAACGATGCCCAGCGCAAGACCTACGAGGAAAACCTGGAGGTGGATTTTTCGTTCGAGATCGAGGGCCTGGCGCGCTTTCGGGTCAACGCCTTCAACCAGCAGCGCGGCGCCGCCGGCGCGCTGCGCACCATCCCCAGCAAGATCCTGACGCTGGAGCAGCTCAACTGCCCCAAGATCTTCGGCGACCTGGCGCTCAAGCCGCGCGGGCTGGTGCTGGTCACCGGCCCCACCGGCTCGGGCAAGTCCACCACGCTGGCGGCCATGATGAACCACCTGAACGAGTCCAACTACAGCCACGTGCTGTCGGTCGAAGACCCGATCGAATTCGTGCACGAATCCAAGAAGTGCCTCATCAACCAGCGCGAAGTCGGCGCCATGACCCACAGCTTCGCCAACGCGCTGCGCTCGGCCCTGCGCGAGGACCCCGACGCCATCCTGGTCGGCGAGATGCGCGATCTGGAAACCATCCGCCTGGCCATGACCGCAGCCGAAACCGGGCACCTGGTGTTCGCCACGCTGCACACCTCCAGCGCCGCCAAGACCATCGACCGCATCATCGACGTGTTTCCGGCGGAAGAAAAGGAAATGGTGCGCGCCATGCTGTCCGAATCGCTGCAGGCCGTCATTTCGCAGTCGCTGCTCAAGACCAAGGACGGCCAGGGCCGCGTGGCGGCGTTTGAAATCATGCTCGGCACGCCCGCCATCCGCAACCTGATCCGCGAAGCCAAGGTGGCCCAGATGTACTCGTCCATCCAGACCGGCAACGCCCTGGGAATGCAAACGCTCGATCAGCACCTGGCCGAGCTGGTGCGCCGCAACGTCATCAGCGCCGCCGTGGCGCGCGCCAGCGCCAAGATTCCCGAAAACTTTCCGGGTTAAGCGCGGTTCGTCAAACCCGAGGAATCCGCATGGAACGCGACCAGGCCAGCAAGTTCATCCACGATCTGCTCCAACTGTTGATTGCCCGCCGGGGCAGCGACCTGTTCATCACCGCCGACTTCCCGCCCGCCATCAAGGTGGACGGGCTCATCACCAAGGTATCGTCACAAAACCTCACGCCCGCTCATACGCTGACGCTGGTGCGCGCGGTCATGAGCGACAAGCAGGCGGCGGAGTTCGAGCGCACCAAGGAATGCAACTTCGCCATCGCCCCCACCGGCATCGGGCGCTTCCGCTGCAACGCCTTCGTGCAGTTGGGCCAGATCGGCATGGTGCTGCGCGTCATCCCGCAAGAGCTGCCCACCATCGACAGCCTTGGCCTGCCCCAGATATTGAAAGACGTGGTCATGTCCAAGCGCGGCCTGACCATCATGGTCGGCGGCACCGGCACCGGCAAATCCACCTCCCTGGCCGCCATGGTGGACTGGCGCAACATCCACAGCCAAGGCCACATCGTCACCGTGGAAGACCCGGTCGAATTCGTCCACCCGCACAAGAACTGCATCATCACCCAGCGCGAGGTCGGCCTGGACACCGACAACTGGGAAGCGGCCCTGAAAAACTCCCTGCGCCAGGCGCCCGACGTCATCCTGATGGGTGAAATCCGCGACCGCGAAACCATGGAACACGCCGTCGCCTTCGCCGAAACCGGCCACCTGTGCCTGGCCACGCTGCACGCCAACAGCGCCAACCAGGCGCTCGACCGCATCATCAACTTCTTCCCCGACGAGCGGCGCGCCCAATTGCTGATGGACTTGTCGCTGAACCTGCGCGCCATCATCTCGCAACGCCTGCTGCCGCGCGAAAACGCCAAGGGCCGCACGGCGGTGTTCGAGATCCTGCTCAACTCGCCCCTGATCGCCGACATGATCTTCAAAGGCGAAGTCGGCGAGATGAAAGACCTCATGAAGCGCAGCCGCGAACTCGGTATGCAAACGTTCGACCAGGCCCTGTTCGACGCCTTCGAGGCCGGCCTCATCAGCTACGAAGACGCCCTGCGCAACGCCGACTCCATGAACGACCTGCGCTTGCAGATCAAGCTCACCAGCAAACGCGCCAAGTCCCCCGACCTCGCCGCCGGCACCGAGCACCTGCAGATCGTCTGAAACGGCGGCCTTGGCAAGTCATTTTCAAAAAACAAAACCCGTTCGGTCTTGCGCCGCGCGGCCTGCCGAGCGCGCCGGAAAGCACGAAAATCACCCCCATGCATACGCCGATCAACCCCCGCAGCTACGAACCCGCCCCGCCGCGCCGCGCCGCCTTTCTGGGGCTGGGCGTCATGGGCTACCCAATGGCCGGGCACCTGGCCTTGGCGGGCCACGAAGTCACGGTCTATAACCGCAGCGTCGGCAAGTCCGCCGCCTTCGTCGATCAACTGACCGGCGCCGGCAAGGTCAGCCGCGCCGAAACGCCGGCGCTGGCCGCCGCAGGGGCCGACTTCGTGTTTTGCTGCGTGGGCAACGACGACGACCTGCGCTCGGTCACGCTGGGCGAGCGCGGCGCCTTTGCCGGCATGAAGCCCGGCGCGGTGTTCGTCGATCACACCACTGCCTCGGCCAACGTGGCGCGCGAACTGGATGCGGCAGCGCGCCAGCGCGGCCTGCATTTCATCGACGCGCCGGTCTCCGGCGGCCAGGCCGGAGCGCAAAACGGCCAGTTGACCGTCATGTGCGGCGGCGAGCCGGCGGCATTCGAGCGCGCCCGCCCGGTGGCGCTGGCGTTCTCGCGCGCCTTCACGTTGATGGGGCCCAGCGGCGCCGGGCAACTGACCAAGATGGTCAACCAGATCTGCATCGCCGGCTTGGTGCAGGGCCTGGCCGAAGCCATCGCCTTCGGCCAGCGCGCCGGGCTGGACTTGCCGGAGGTGCTCGACGTCATCGGCAAGGGCGCGGCGCAAAGCTGGCAAATGGACAACCGCGGCCAATCGATGGCCGAAGGCCGCTTCGACTTCGGCTTTGCCGTTGACTGGATGCGCAAGGACTTGGCCCTGGTGCTCGAAGAAGCCAAACGCAACGGCGCCCTGCTGCCCGTGACCGCGCTGGTGGACCAGTTCTACGCCGACGTACAGCGCCACGACGGCGGTCGCTGGGACACATCGAGCCTGATCAGCCGGCTGAAATAACCCCCCATCATCCTGCCGCCAGCAGCGCCCGGGATCAAAAGAACCCAAAGGCCGCGGAGCAGGCCGCGCCGGGCCACAGGCCCGGCCCTTCGCCAGCCACAAAAGGGCCACCGGACCTTTTGTGCGCGGGCTCAGCCCCCGGACGGGGAGAGACGCAACATTGCACAACCAGTGCTTGATGCATACGCCGTCTTCCTGCCGCCAGCAACACCCGGAACAGAAAGAACCAAAAGGCCGCGGAGCAGGCCGCGCCAAAGCGCCCGTGGCCGGGGTACCCCCGGCCAGTGGGCGCGCCCCCGGACGGGGGGAGGCGCAACATTGCGCAGCAAGTGGAGCCTGGGGGCGAGCGTTATTTCACCGGCGGCAGCGTCTGCACTTCGATGGGTTGCGGCGGCGGTTGCTGCACGAACGTGGGCTGGTTCACCGGCTGGGTGACGGCGCCGCTGCTGGCGGCGGGGTCGCTGACCGGCGCGGGCGTTGCGGGAGCGCTGGCGCCAGCCGGATCGTCGGGGTGCAGCGCCTCTTGCTCGCTGATGATGTCGATCACGCGCACCACGCGCTCGACGCCGCTGACGGTGCGCGCCACTTCGGTGGCCAGATCGGTTTCGCGCTGCGTCAGGCGGCCCAACAAATAGACCGTGCCGCGGTCGGTGACCACCTTGATGCTGTTGCCGGGCACGCCGTTGGCCCGCAGCAGGCCAGTCTTGACCTTGCTGGTGAGGTAGGTGTCTTTGGAACGCTGGCCAATGGGCGAGTCGGGCATCACCGCCAGTTCGTTGACCACGCCGGCCACGTTGGGCACGCCGGCGACGGCGGTCTGCGCGCTCTGGCGGGCTTCCTCGGTCGGCGCCTCGCCGGACAGCAGCACCTTGCGGTTGTAGCTGACGATGGAGATGTGGCCCTCGTTGTGCAGCGCCTCGGACACGCTGGAGCTGGCGCGCAATTCGATGATTTGGTCGTCCCATTGCGTCTGCGCGCTGCGCCGGTCGATCACCGCCACGCCGCTCGCGGTGGCCGCGCCGCCGACGACGAACACGCCGCAGCCGCCCAAGGCCCCGCAGCCCACGGCCAGTACGACGCCGAGGGCGGCCAGTCGATTGCGTTTCAGGTTCATGGGGAAGTTTCCTCGTCGCCAAGCAGTTGCAGATCGAGGCTGTCGCACAGGCAGTGCAGCACCATCTGGTGCGCCTCGTGAATGCGCGGCGTGCTGGCGTGCGGCACGCACACATGGACATCGGTCTCGCGCAGCAGGCTGCCCAGTTCGCCGCCGCCGCGGCCCGTCAGGGCCAGCACGCTCATCTCGCGCTCGTGTGCGGCCTGCGCGGCGCGCACCAGGTTCACGGCATTGCCGTTGGATGACAGGATCAGCAGCGCATCGCCCGCGCTGCCGAGCGCGCGCACCTGGGCCGCGAAGGCGTCGGCGTATTCGCCCCGGCGCGCCACGGCGGTCAGGGTGGCGGCGTCGGTGCCCAGCGCCAGCGCGGGCAGTTCGGGACGCGCCCGCTCCAGCCCGCCGACCATCAGCGCCGCCATGTACTGCGCCAGCGCACCCGACGCGCCATTGCCGCAGATCAGCACCTTGCCGCCGCCGGTCACGCAGGCCAGCAGCGCCTGCGCGGCATCGGCCAATGGCCGCGCCAAGCTCTGCGCCCACTGGTACTTCAAGTCGGCGCTGTCGATGAACTGTTGTTGAATGCGTTGCTCAAGCATTGCCCCGGATCATACCCGCACGCGCCATCTTCTGGTGCAAATTTAGGAGCAACGTTATCAATTGATGCAAGCCGCAAACCGGCATGTCAACACGCTTTCTCCTCCTGGGGAATTCCAGTTCTTCCCCGCGCCTTTTGCGGCAACCTCCTTGAGAAAGACGAAACTTCGCGCGGCGAGCAGCGCCTGGATACATCAAGCGTCGAACGCGCCTTTGATCCACGTGATGCCGTCGCCGTCGATAGCCACCACGTCGAAGCGGCAAGGCGGCAGGCTTCGGCGGCGCAGCAGATAGTGGCGCGCCGCCAGCACGATGCGGCGCTGCTTGACGGCGCCCACACTGGCCGCCGCGCCGCCGCGCGAATCGCCGGCGCGGGCGCGCACCTCGACGAACACCAGCGTGCCGCCGGCCTCGCGCAAAATCAGGTCGATCTCACCGCCGCCGCGCCCCGGCGTCCGATAATTGCGCTCGATCAGCCGCAGCCCCTGCGCCAGCAGGTACGCCAGCGCCGCGTCCTCGGCCGCGTTGCCGCGCACGCGCGTGGTGGCGCTGCCGGGCCGTTTCAAGGAAAACATTTCAAGGAAAGCCTGTTGAACATGTCGGTCGCGCTGTCCGGTGATGAATCGCCGTTTGGCAAGTCCTCGTTCGCCCTGGCTTTGCAGGCCGCGCGGCAGGCCGCCGGGCCTCAGCATTATCCGGCGGGCAGCCTGTACGTCGTCGCCACGCCCATCGGCAACCTGGCCGACATCACGCTGCGCGCGCTGCATGTGTTGGCGCTGGCCGACGCGCTGGCCTGCGAAGACACGCGCCACACCATACACCTGCTGCGCGCCTACGGCATCGACGCCAAGCCGTTGCTGGCGCTGCACGAACACAACGAAGCCGCCGCCGCACAGGACGTGCTGGCGCGGCTGCGGCAGGGCCAGCGCGTGGCCTATGTCAGCGACGCCGGCACGCCCGCCATCAGCGACCCCGGCGCACGGTTGGCGGCGGCCTGCGCCGCGGCGGGCCTGCGCGTGGTGCCCCTGCCCGGCGCCAGCAGCGTCACCGCCGCCCTCAGCGCGGCAGGCGCGGCGGGTGACGGCGGCTTTGTGTTCGCGGGTTTTCTGCCCGCCAGGGCGGGCGAGTTGCAGGCCGCCATCGGCGCGCTGGCGCGCGAGCCGCGCGCCGTGGTGCTGCTGGAAGCGCCGCACCGCATCGAGCGCCTGGCCGCCGCGCTGGCCGCGCTGGGCGCGCGCGCCGTCACCGTGGGGCGCGAGTTGACCAAGCAGTTCGAGCAAATTGCCACCCTGCCCTGCGCCGATCTGCCGGCCTGGCTGGCAGCCGATATGCAGCGCCAGCGCGGCGAATTCGCCCTGGTGCTGCACCCGTCGCCAGCCGCCGAGACAACCGGCGATGGCGACCGGGCGCTGAAATTGCTGCTGGCCGAATTACCGCTGAAAACCGCCGTCCGCCTGGCCTGCGAATTGACCGGCGCTCCCCGCAACAGCCTTTACCAGCGAGCGCTGGCGTTGCAGGGGGAAGCCGCCGCCTGATTGCTCTTTTCGTCAAGCCCGCGCAAATGGGCATCCCTGCGCATGAGTCCGACTCCGATTTTTCCAAAGTTTTTATCGACCAGTGCTCCTCAAGGCAGCCTCGATCGTGACCAGCGGCAGCAGCAAAGATCGCGGCGCATCCAGCAGCGGGAGGCCGCCGTAGGATTCGTACCAGCCGGCCACCTGCTCATTCTTGGCGTCGATCAACAACGCCACCCCGCCGACCTCGGCGGCAGCCAGCAGACAGCGGCGACCAGCGGTCAACAGCAACTGCCCCCCAAGGCCACTGCCTTGGACGGTTCGATCCACCGCCAGGCGTCCCAGCCGGAACACCGGCACGTCATGCCGCGTCAAGCCCTTGCGCGCCAGTGCCGGCGTGCGCGCATAGTCCAGTGAAGCAGGACTGAGGCTGTAGAAGCCCAGCACCCGTGTCCGGTCATTCACAGGCGTTGCCACAAAGGTCTTTGCGCCGCCGCGCTCGTGGCTCTGCCTGGCATGGCGCTGCAAAAACTCGTTCAGTTCCGGTACGCCGCAATCGAAAGACGCACGGTCATGCGTTTTTGCGACCGGCATTTCATCCCAATCTGGCCGCGTCATGCGCGTTTGGGCAACTTGCGCGCCGCTGCGCGAAGCCTGGCATTGGGCTTGGGCGGGTTTTCCAGCGCATCGAGCACGCGCAGGCTGTCGCGTTCGGACAAGGCCAATTGCTCGGCGCGTTGAACCACCTCGCGGGCGGCTTGCAGCGCATGACGCAGGATGAAGTCGGTCATGCCGGTATGTTCAAGCGCCACAGCGCGCATCAGCATCGCCTTGTCATCCTGGCGGACGCGCAAGGCAAGGCGGCTGTTGTCTTCGATGGCAATACGGGGCATGAAGGAGCATCCTTTTGTACGTTTTCAAATTGTACATCCTGGTACATCCCCATCAACTCCACCGCAAAACAGGCGATCGGTCGAAGACAGTGTGGCAACGGGGATGCCTGGCTTGCCGCCGCCGTGACTCGGCAAGACGAACACCTCGTGAGCTTCGACCGGAATTTCCGGCGGCTTCTGCCGCGCAAGTGTTTCACGCTGCTCAAAGCGGCTTGGTTCCTGCATTGCCTCAGAGCCTGTTTACGGTCTCAGCGGGCGCTGGCGCTGCAGGGGGGCTGTTGGCTTGACTTGACTTGTCTTTTCGACAGGCAGTCTCTCAACGCCCCTTGCCCGCGGACGCGGCCAGGTACCAGGGGCCGTGGCCGCTGCACACGAGTTCGACGCTCAACCTCGGCTGCATGTCGGCCTGGGTGTATGGCGCAGGCGTGGTGCTGGAGGAGGACACGCTCGACAACGGCGGTCGGTTGCGTCTGATCGCCTCCGAGGTCAGTACCGTGTACCACGGCGTGCCGGCGCCGCTGCATTTCATGATCGACGAATTCGAGCGCGGCGGCTACGACGTGACCTGTGTGCGCCGCCTCGCCTACGGAGGCGCGGCCATGCCCGTCGAGATCATCAAACGCTATGCGCGGCTATGGCCGCACGCTGACCAAATCCAAGTCTGGGGCATGACCGAGACTGGCCCAGCCGGTACCGCGCTGCCGCCGTGGATGCTGCCGCGCCAAGCTGGCGCCATCGGATTGCCCCAGCCGGGTTGCGCGATCCGCATCCTGGCCGATGGCGCAGGTTCGTGTTTGCGCGATGCGCCACTCGGCGAAGTGGGCGAAATCGCCTTCGCTGGATCCAGCGCCTCGCCCGGCTACTTTCGCAACGCGGTCGCGACGGCTGAAACCTTCGTGGACGGTTGGGTGCTGACAGGCGATTTAGGGTGGATCGGCGGCGAAGGCGTGCTGCATTTCGTGGATCGCAAGAAGGACATCATCAACCGAGGCGGACTCAAGATTTCATCGGCGGCAATCGAGGAGGTGCTCTACCGTTGTGCCGACATTGCAGAGGCGACCGTCATTGCCGTGCCGCACTCCAAGCTCGGGGAGGACATCGCGGCCTGTGTGGTGCCCCGGGCCGGAACCACACTGAACACGCCAACGCTGCGGGCCGCCTGCGTGGAATCATTGGCCGACAATCAGGTGCCACGTCACTGGTTCGTGCTGACAAAATTGCCTCGCAATGGCTTGGGCAAAGTGCTCAAGCGTGAACTCCGCGCGCAGGTGCTTGCATCTCCGCCCATTGCCACTGGCGTTGTTCCCAAGGTGGACGGCGTATAGGCGATTCAAGAGGTGTTCCATTTCAACGTGCCCGCTCGACCCTGACGCGGATGGCGTCAACCGGGTGGCCGGCGGCTTGCAGGCGCTGGAGCAGGGTGGGGGTCAACTGGCGCAGTTTGGCGGCGGCGGCGTTGTGGGGCACCAGCAGGCACCAGCTTGTTTCGTCGATGGGGCCTGGGCGCACCAGTTCGCGCAGCGCCGGGGGCAGCGCGGGCTGCACGGCGCGCAGCCGCGCCGCCGATTCGGCGGCCAAGCGGCTCAGGCGCGCGAGGGCCGGGGCGCGTTCGACGGCGTCTTGCAGACTGATGGCGGCGGGTTTGAAGGAGTTCACTGGGCGGGTTGGCCGGGCGGGCCGTGGAGCGGCGCCTGGTTGGCCGTTGATTATCCGGGCGGCGAGGGAGGGCAGGCTAAAATACTCGATTGCTTCGCGGAGATAGGGCGGTGACGGGGGCGGCTTGTTGGCCCCGGCGCGGTTCCGGTCTTTGCACCCCATTGACCGTTTAAAGGATTGCCGGTCATCGAACCACCACGCCTTTGGCGCGGCGATGGCGGCGAGCACGCATGGCAACGAACGTTCTCACCAAGCTTTTCGGCAGTCGCAACGACCGTCTGCTCAAGCAATACCGCAAGATCGCGGTGCGTATCAATGCGCTGGAGCCGCAGTTCGAGCAGCTCGACGACGAGACGCTGCGCGGCAAGACGCTGGAGTTCCGCGAGCGTTTGGCCAAGGGCGAGACGCTCGATCAGCTTTTGCCGGCGGCGTTTGCCGTGGTGCGGGAGGCGTCCAAGCGGGTGATGAAGATGCGCCATTTCGACGTGCAGTTGGCCGGCGGCATTGCGTTGCACGAGGGCAAGATCGCCGAGATGCGCACGGGCGAGGGCAAGACGCTGACGGCCACGCTGCCGGTTTACCTGAATGCCTTGTCGGGCAAGGGCGTGCACGTGGTGACGGTGAACGATTACCTGGCCAGCCGCGACGCGCAATGGATGGGGCGCCTGTACAACTTTCTCGGCCTCACGGTGGGCGTCAACCTGCCGCAGATGGCGCGCGAGGAAAAGCAGGCCGCCTACAACGCCGACATTACCTACGGCACCAACAACGAATTCGGTTTCGACTACTTGCGCGACAACATGGTCTATGAGCCGGTCGATCGCGTGCAGCGCAAGCTGAATTACGCAATCGTCGATGAGGTGGATTCGATCCTGATCGACGAGGCGCGCACGCCGCTCATCATCAGCGGCCAGGCCGAGGACCAGACGGCGCTGTACCTTGCCATCGACAAGGTGGTGCCGCTGCTGACGCGGCAAGAGGGCGAGGCCGATCCGCGCACCGGGCTGGGCGTGACCAAGCCGGGCGATTTCACGGCGGATGAAAAGTCGCATCAGATCTACCTGACCGAGCAGGGCCACGAAAACGCCGAGCGCATTCTGTCCGACGCTGGGCTGATTCCGGCGGGCGCCAGCCTGTACGACCCGGGCAACATCGCGCTGATGCACCACTTGAACGCGGCGCTGCGCGCGCACCACCTGTACCACCGCGACCAGCATTACGTGGTGCAGCCCGGCGAGCGCGGGCCGGAAATCGTCATCGTCGATGAATTCACTGGCCGCCTGATGACCGGCCGCCGCTGGAGCGATGGCCTGCACCAGGCGGTCGAGGCCAAGGAGAAGGCGCCGATCCAGGCCGAGAACCAGACGCTGGCTTCCATCACCTTCCAGAACTACTTTCGTCTGTACGGCAAGCTGGCGGGCATGACCGGCACGGCGGACACCGAGGCCTACGAATTCCAGGAAATCTACGGCCTGGAAACGGTGGTGATTCCGCCCAACAAGCCCAGCCGGCGCGACGACCAGCTCGACCGCGTGTACAAGAGCGCCAAGGAGAAGTACGAGGCGGCCATTGCCGACATCCGCGAATGCTTCGAGCGCGGCCAGCCGGTGCTGGTGGGCACCACGTCGATCGAGAATTCCGAGCTGATCTCGCAACTGCTGCAAAAGGAAAAGCTGCCGCACCAGGTGCTCAACGCCAAGCAGCACGCCAAGGAGGCCGACATCGTGGCGCAGGCCGGCCACTCGAAGATGATTACCATCGCCACCAACATGGCTGGCCGCGGCACCGACATCGTGTTGGGCGGCAACGTCGAGAAAGCGGTGGATGCGGTGCAGGCCGACCCGGCGCTGGACGAGGCCGGCAAGCAGGCGCGCGTGCAGCAATTGCGCGCCCATTGGGAGCAAGACCACGAGCAAGTCAAGTCGCTGGGCGGCTTGCGCATCATCGCCACCGAGCGGCACGAAAGCCGCCGTATCGACAACCAGTTGCGCGGCCGCTCGGGTCGCCAGGGCGACCCGGGTTCGTCACGCTTTTATCTCAGCCTCGATGACCCGCTGATGCGCATCTTCGCCGGCGACCGGGTGCGCGCCATCATGGACCGCCTGAAGATGCCTGAGGGCGAGGCCATCGAGGCCGGCATCGTCACCCGCAGCATCGAAAGCGCGCAGCGCAAGGTCGAGGCGCGCAACTTCGACATTCGCAAGCAACTGCTCGAATACGACGACGTGTCCAACGACCAGCGCAAGGTGATCTACCAGCAGCGCAACGACATTCTGGACGCCGCCGACCTGTCGGCCCAGATCGACTCGTTGCGCGAAGGCTGCTTTACCGACCTGGTGCGGCAATACGTGCCGGCGGCCTCGGTCGAGGAGCAATGGGACATTGCCGGCCTGCAAAAAACCCTGGCCGACGACTGGCAGATCGAGCTGCCGCTGCAAAAGGACGTGGAAGCGTCCAACTCCATCACCGACGAGGACATCGTCGAAAAAGCGCTGGCCGCCGCCAATGCGGCCTACGCCGCCAAACTGGAACTGGTGGGGCCGGAGAACTTCCGCGCCTTCGAGCGCGCGGTGCTGCTGCAAGCCATCGACGTGCATTGGCGCGAGCACCTGTCGGCGCTGGACTACCTGCGCCAGGGCATTCACCTGCGCGGCTATGCGCAAAAGCAGCCCAAACAGGAATACAAGCGCGAGGCGTTCGAGCTGTTCGGTCAACTGCTCGACATCGTGAAGAACGAGGTCACGCGCACGCTGATGACGGTGCGCATCCAGTCCGGCGACCGGATGGAACAGGCCGCCGAGCAAATGGAGCAGCGCGGCGAGCACGTCACCAACGTCACCTACACCGCGCCCAGCGAAACCGGCGAGGCCGAGACGGTGCCCGAATCGGTGCGCGCTGCCGTCGCCGCCGCGCTGGGCGGCGGCAGCGCGGCGGGCGCGGTGCCGCGCGTGGGCCGCAACGACCCCTGCCCCTGCGGCAGCGGCAAGAAGTACAAGCATTGCCACGGGGCGTTGAATTGACCCCCCTGAGTCACTTGCGCGCCATCCCCCGCTCTCTTCGGGCGGGGGAGAGGGGGAAAACGTTTCCAACCTTGACAGCCACCACCCCGCAGGAGGCGATGCCATGCCCGTGAATCTTTCAGCGCCCGATCCTTCCAAGCTGTTTCCCGTTGCCGGCGTGCGTATCGGCGTGGCCGAGGCAAATATCCGCAAGCCGGGCCGCAAGGACCTGACGGTGTTCCTGCTGGACGAAGGCGCCAGCGTCGGCGGTGTATTCACGCGCAACCACTTCTGCGCGGCGCCGGTGCAGCTTTGCCGCCAGCGGCTGGACGAAAGGCAGCCGATCCGCGCCCTGCTCGTCAACACCGGCAACGCCAACGCCGGCACTGGCGAGGACGGGCTGCGGCGCGCGCGCGACACCTGCGAGGCGCTGGCCGCGCTGCTCAATATCCGGCCCGCGCAGGTGCTGCCATTTTCCACCGGCGTCATCATGGAGCCGCTGCCGGCTGAGCGCGTCGTGGCCGGTCTGCCCGCCGCCATCGCCGACGCGCAGCCGGACCATTGGGCGCGCGCCGCCGAGGGCATCATGACCACCGACACCGTGCCCAAGGCCGTCAGCGCCAGGGCGATGGTGGGAGGCGCTGAAATCACCATCACCGGCACAGCCAAGGGTGCGGGCATGATCCGTCCCAACATGGCCACCATGCTGGGCTTTCTGGCCACCGACGCCAGAGTCGACCAGGCGCTGATGCGGCAACTGGCGCTGGAGCTGGCCGCGGGCTCGTTCAACCGCATCACCATCGACGGCGACACCTCCACCAACGACTCGTTCATCGTCATCGCCTCGAACCGGGCCGCCAATGCGCCCATTACGGCGCTCGATTCAGCCGACGGCCAGGCGCTCAAGCGCGCCATGCTGGCCGTGGCGCGGCAACTGGCGCAGGCCATCGTGCGCGACGGCGAAGGGGCGACCAAGTTCATTACCGTGCGCGTCGAAGGCGGCAAAACCCCCGACGAATGCCGCCGCGTGGCCTACGCCATCGCGCATTCGCCGCTGGTCAAGACCGCGTTTTTCGCCAGCGATCCCAACCTGGGCCGTATCTTGGCGGCGGTGGGTTATGCCGACATCGACGATCTGGACCAGACCAAAATCGAGCTGTACCTGGACGGCGTACACGTGGCGGCGCAGGGCGGACGCAACCCCGCGTACCGCGAGGAGGACGGCCAGCGCGTGATGCGGCAGGCCGAGATCACGGTGCGCGTCCACCTGGGCCGCGGCAGCGCCGCCGACACGGTGTGGACCACCGACCTGAGCCATGAGTACGTGAGTATCAATGCCGACTACAGATCTTGAATGAACGAGAAGCTTGACCGCCTGATCGACCGCGCCGAGCAGCTCATCGCCCGCGTCGAGGCCGTGTTGCCCCAACCGCTGGGCGCGCCCGACTGGAGCGCCGCCGTGGCCTGGCGCTACCGCAAGCGCGCGTCCGGCCACGGCGTGCTGGAGCCGGTGCGCCATGTGGGCGCCATCGCGCTGGCCGACCTGAAGGAGATCGACGCGCAGAAAGACAAGGTCGAGCGCAACACGCGCCAGTTCATCGAAGGGCGCCCGGCCAACAACGTGCTGCTGACCGGCGCGCGCGGCACCGGCAAGTCCTCGCTCATCAAGGCCTGCCTGAACGCCTATGCGCCACGGGGGCTGCGCCTGATCGAGGTGGACAAGGCCGACCTGACCGACTTGCCCGACATCGTGGACGTGGTGGCCGGCCGGGCGGAGAAATTCATCGTCTATTGCGACGACCTCAGCTTCGATGAAGGCGAGCCGGGCTACAAGGCGCTCAAGAGCATTCTCGACGGCAGCGTGGCCGCCAGCACTCCCAACGTGCTGGTGTACGCCACCAGCAACCGGCGTCATCTGCTGCCCGAGCACATGAAGGACAACTTGAGTCATACGCACGGCGACGATGGCGAGCTGCACCCCGGCGAAGTGGTAGAAGAAAAAATATCGCTGTCCGAACGCTTCGGCCTGTGGGTCAGCTTCTACCCGTTCAGCCAGGACGAATACCTGGTCATCGCCGGGCAATGGCTGGGCGCGCTGGGCGCCAGCGCCGCGCAGATCGCAGCGGCCCGGCCTGATGCGCTGGTGTGGGCGCTGGAACGCGGTTCGCGCTCTGGCCGCGTGGCCTACCAGTTCGCGCGCGATTTCATGGGCCGCGCGGCAGGCGAGGTCTGACCAGGACGCAACGATGAGCGCCAGCGTGCTCAAGGCCGACCCGCACCTGCCGCGCGCGGGCGCCGCTGCTCGCGCGGTGGTCGATGTGGCGGTGGGCGTGCTGCTGCGGCCGGACGGCGGTTTTCTGCTCACCTCGCGTCCTGCCGGCAAGGTCTATGCCGGTTATTGGGAATTTCCGGGCGGCAAGCTGGAAGCGGGCGAAGCCGTCGAGCGCGCGCTGGCGCGCGAACTGCACGAGGAACTGGGCATCGGTGTTGATGCTGGCGCGGTGCGCCGCTGGCGCGAGCAACTGGTCGATTACCCTCATGCGCTGGTGCGTCTGCATTTCTGCAAAGTGCGGTCTTGGCGCGGCGAGTTGCAGATGCGCGAAGGCCAGCGCTTTTGCTGGCAACGCTTGCCCGTGCAAGTCAGTCCCGTGCTGCCCGGCGCGCTGCCGGTGTTGCAGTGGCTGGCCGAAGAGGGCGGCCAAGCTGACTGATGCTATTGTATTGATAGCGCTAACGGGCTCTAATGGAGCCGCGCATCTGATGGCGCATCGTCGATGCCTTGGTCGGGCTCGGCTTCGACGCGAAAGCTCTCGTTGGCCCAGGCGCCCAAATCGTGCAGCTTGCAACGCTGGCTGCAAAAGGGCCGGAACGGGTTTTCAGGCGCGTAGAGGCTGAACCCGCCGCACGCCGGGCAGCGCACGGTGCGCGGGCGCGGCGCGTTGTCGTCGCCGCCGGTCATCCGCACAGCGCCAGTTCCAGGGGCGCGTCTTCGTGCGCCGGGTGCAGCTTGCCATCGGGTTCGTGGCGCATCAGCCGTACCGAGGCCATCAGGCGGTTGCCGCTGATTTCGGGCACCAGTTCGAGTGACTCGTCGATGCGCAGGCGCAGCAACTGGAAGATGCGGTCTTGCGGCAGCAGTTGCTGGAATTGCCCGCCGATGGTCATCACTTTTTGCGGGCTGCCCCAATCGCGCAGGATTTGCAACAGCAGGCCGATGCCGTTGGCCATCGGCACCAGCGTGCTGATCCATTGCTCCAGATCGGCGCGGCGCGCGCCCGATGGGCGGTGCTGCCACGCATGGTAGGCCGGCAGGTCGAACGAGCAGGTGCCGGCGGCAATCACGGCGCGGCTGCGCACGGCCATCAGCCATTCGTTGTCGGCCAGTTCCAGTCCGGGCTTGCCGAACTGCTGGGAAAGCTGGGCGGAGGTGTCGTCCAGGCGTTCCAGTACGGCGTTGAGCGAAGCCTCCGAGATGGATGGGTTGCCGCGAAAGGCGGCCATGCGCGCCTTCTGCTTTTCAAGGTCTTTCAATATGTCGGACTTCAAGTCGGCGCGACCGGTGACGTCCACCGCGTCGAAGATCGTCATGAGCGCGAAATGATGGTCCAGCGGAGCATTGCGCGGCAGCAACTGATGCAGGCGGGCAAACAAATGCTCCAGCCGCAGGTAGGTGCGGATGCGCTCGTTGAAGGGGTATTCGTACAGGATCACGCGATGGCCTCGGATGACACGGCGGGAATCATAGCCCGAAGAGTATCGCCAACTTCCGTATGTGGTGTTGCAACATTTGTATCGTGACCCCGGCGCCGTTGGCCACCACGATGTCGGCGGCGGCCAGCCGCTGGCCGCGCGTGGCCTGCGCTTGCACGATGCGCTCGATCTCGTCCGGCGGCAACTGGCTGCGGGCCTGCACGCGCTCGATCTGCGTGGCGCGGTCGCAATCGACCACCAGAACGCGGTCCACGCGGGCGCGCCAACGCGCGCCGGCCTCGACCAGCAGCGGCACGTCGAACACGATCAGGGCGCGGCCCTGGGCCAGGGCTTGGCGGGCCTGCCGGTCGGTTTCCTGGCTGACCAGCGGGTGAATGATGGCTTCCAGCCGCGCGCGGTTGCCGGCATCGCGGAACACCAGGGCCCGCATGGCGGCGCGGTCGAGCGCGCCATCGCTGCCGATCAATTGAGGGCCAAATGCAGCCGCGATGGCGGGCAGGGCGCTGCCGCCCGGCGCAGTGGCGGCGCGCGAAATGGCGTCGGCATCGATCACCGCCGCACCGCGCTCGGCCAGCAGGGCGCTGACGGTGCTCTTGCCGCTGCCGATGCCACCCGTGAGTCCGACCAGCATGGCTAGTACTCCGGCCAGTAAATATCGAAACATGAAATCGCGCTCACCCCAGGGCGGCGGCGCAAATCCTCACGATACCACTGGGTGTCGCTGCGGTTTGCCCTTGCAGGGCGCGGCCCAGCCAGAGGCTGGGCGCCAGTATTGGCGTGACACGACACTAGGTGACATCGCTCACGCTGGCTGAAATGAATGCGCAGCATGGCGCTCAGGGCAAAGGGCGGGCGGCTGGTTTTGGCCACGGGCGCATGTGGCTCAATGAGTGCCCGCAGTTGCGTCCACGGCACGACTTGCTCCATTTCACCGGGGAGCACACGCTTGGCGCGTGCGCTGGCTGCTCAGGTCGATGGCAAGGCCGGTTTGCTCCATGCGTGCATTGTCCTTGACGGCTGCTGGTCATGCCAAGGGAGAAGGCGCGGGGTCTGATCCCTGGTGTGCCTGATTTCTTGCTCGCAAAGCGAACGGAAGCCAGATGCGTTTGTTTTCAGCGCAGAACCAGCACCGGGATTTCGGAATGCGTCAGTACTTGTTGGGTTTCGCTGCCGAGCAGCAGGCGTTTGACGCCCTTGCGACCGTGCGATGCCATGACGATCAGGTCGGCCTCGTGCTTCTTGGCGGCGGCGATCAGCGCGTCGGACACGATGTCGGAGCGGGCGATGACGGCCTTGACGGTGACGCCTTGCGCGGCCCCGGCGGTCTTGACCGCCTCGACCACCGCATGGCCTTCGTCGCTCCATTGCTGTTCCACGCGGGCGACATCCTGCGTGGACAGCGGGATCGCGCCCTCGAAGTAGCTCTGCGGATAGCGCGGCACCACCTTCAATGCGATCAATTCGGCTTTCAGGCTGGCGGCCAGGGCGATGGCGTCGCTGACGGCCTTGTTGGAGAGTTCGGAGCCGTCGGTGGCCACGAGAATGCGTCGATACATGCTGAAGTTCCCCTGAGAAATTTGTCCAGGCAAGGTGGGTAGCTTAACTTGGCTTTGCGCTCAACAATTAACGCGCGTCAAGCCCGCTTCAAGTAAAGCCGGTACAGTGCCGACCCGAATATGCAGGCCGCTGGCGCGCTTTTGTCGCCGCCTTCAGAGATGGAGGCGCAGGTGTTGTCTGCGCCGCCGGCTGGCGGCGCGGCTGGCTTGGCGCTGCTGGACGAGCGCGACGAGTGGCTGGAATTCAGCCGCCCGGTCGGCTCGCAGCCCGGGACGGCGCCCGCGCGGTGGGAATCGACGGTGGTTTTCGAGGGTATGCACTGCGCGGCCTGCGCCGTGACGATCGAGCAGGCCTTGCAGGGCGCGCCGGGCGTGATCGAGGCCGAGGTCAACGCCGCCAGCCACCGTGGCCGGGTGGTGTGGGATGAGGGCGCGACCAAGCCGTCGGCCTGGATGCAGGCGGTGCTGCGGGCGGGTTACCGGCCATTGCCGGCGCATGGCGTCCGGGCCAGCGCCGAGCGGCAGGCGCAAACGCGCAAGATGCTGTGGCGCCTGGGCGTGGCGGGCCTGTGCATGATGCAGGTGATGATGTACGCCACGCCGAGCTATGTCACCGCGCCGGGCCAGATCGAGCCGGACATCGAACATCTGCTGCGCTGGGCGCAGTTTTGGCTGTCGGTGCCGGTGCTGCTGTTTTCCTGCTGGCCGTTTTTCAGCAACGCGCTGCGCGATTTGCGGCTGCGGCGCGTGAGCATGGATCTGCCGGTGGCGCTGGGCATGTCGATCACGTTCGTGGTCAGCAGCCTGGGCACCTACGAGCCGGGCGGGCTGTTCGGCCACGAGGTGTATTTCGATTCGCTGACCATGTTCGTGTTTTTCCTGTTGGCTGGCCGCTGGCTGGAGTTGCGCTTGCGCGACCGCACCGCCGGCGCGCTGGAGGCGTTGATGCACCGGCTGCCGGAAAGCGTGGAGCGGCGCGTGGATGCCAATGCGTGGGAGCGGGTGTCGATCCGGCGGCTGCGCGTGGGCGACGTGATTCGCGTGCTGCCGGGCGAGTCGTTTCCGGCGGATGGCGAAATCCTGTCGGGCAATACCCTGGTGGACGAGGCGCTGCTGACCGGCGAATCGACGCCGCTGCCGCGTCAGCCGGGGCAGGCGGTGATTGCCGGCAGCCACAACCAGGCGGCCCCAGTGGTGGCGCGCGTGGACCGCGTGGGCGCCGACACGCGCTATGCGCAGATCGTGGCGCTGATGGAGCAGGCGTCCACCAGCAAGCCGCACGTCGCGCAACTGGCCGACCGGCTGGCCAAGCCGTTCTTGATCTTCGTGCTGCTGGCCGCCGCGCTGGCCTGCGCCTGGTGGTGGTCCTTTGATCCGGGCCATGCGCTGATGGTCGCGGTGGCCGTGCTGGTCGTGACCTGTCCGTGCGCGCTGTCGCTGGCCACGCCGGCGGCGATGCTGGCCAGCGCCGGGGCGCTGGCGCGCGATGGCGTTCTGGTGCGGCGTCTTCAGGCGCTGGAGACGCTGGCCGGCGTCAGCGAGATGGCGTTCGACAAGACGGGCACCCTGACGCGCGATGCCTTCGTCCTGGAGCGGGTGGAAACGCGCGAGGGTGTGCCGCGTTCACAGGCGCTCGGCCTGGCCGCCGTGCTGGCGCGGGGCAGCCTGCACCCGGTGTCGCGCGCCATTGCGGACGGTGCGCGCGAAGAAAATGGCGATGCCGCCTTGCCGTTTGAACTGGCCGATGCGCATGAAGTGGCCGGCATGGGGGTTACCGCCCGCGTCAGGGATGGGGCCGTCATGCGCGAGCTTCGGCTGGGTTCGGCGGCTTTTTGCGGGCTGGCCGCCGGGCCGGCTGAAGGCTTGGCGGGCCATCTGTGCGACGAACGCGGCTGGCTGGCGAGTTTTTATCTGCGCGAGGATCTGCGCGAAGACGCGCGGCTTGCCGTGCAGGCGCTCATGGCCGGCGGCGTGCGCGTGCGGCTGCTGTCCGGCGACCGCCCGGAGCAGGCGGCCCGCGTGGGGCGGCTTGCGGGCATCGAGGACACGCGCGGCGGTTGTTCGCCAGCCGAGAAACTGAGCGCCATGCGCGAGGCGCAGCAGTCCGGCGCCACCGTCGCCATGGTGGGCGATGGACTCAATGACGGCCCGGTGCTGGCCGGCGCCGACGTGTCGTTTGCATTTGGCCGCGCCGTGCCGCTGGCGCGCGCGCGCGCCGATTTCGTCGTCTTGTCCGGGCACCTGGCATCGATTGCGCAGACCTGGCGTCAGGCGCGCCGCACGATGCGGATCGTGCGTCAGAATCTGGGCTGGGCGGTGGCCTACAACGCCGTTGCCGTGCCGCTGGCCGTGGCCGACTGGATGCCGGCCTGGGCCGCGGGGCTGGGCATGGCGGCCAGCTCGCTGCTGGTGGTGCTCAATGCGCTGCGGCTGGCGTCCGCGCGCAAGACGATTTGACTGGAGCGTGACCGATGGACATCCTGTATTTGCTGATCCCGCTTTCGGTGGTGCTGGTTTTTTTCATTCTCGGCGCGTTGTGGTGGGCCATCAACCGTGGCCAGTTCGACGACGTCGACCGCGAGGCCGAACGCATTCTTGAGGGTGATTGATTCATATCAATCATGACCATGATTCGTTCGTGGATACTGCCCCCGTCATATCAGTAAGAGGTGGAAATGACATTTGCCAATACGAAAGCCACGGCGTACAACGACAAAGTGGTCCGACAGTTCGCCATCATGACGGTCGTCTGGGGCGTGGTCGGTATGCTTGTGGGCGTCATCATCGCTGCACAACTGGCCTGGCCAGCACTCAATCTGGGCATTCCGTGGCTCAGTTACGGTCGATTGCGGCCGCTACACACCAACGCGATCATCTTCGCGTTCGGGGGTTCCGCGCTGTTCGCCACCGCCTACTACGTCGTCCAGCGTACCTGTCAGGTGCGGCTGTTCTCCGACGGGCTGGCGGCGTTCACCTTCTGGGGCTGGCAGTTCATCATCGTGTGCGCTGCGCTGTCGCTGCCGCTGGGCTTTACCAGCGGCAAGGAATACGCCGAACTGGAGTGGCCCATCGACATCATGATCGCCGTGGTGTGGGTGTCGTTTGCCATCGTGTTCTTCGGCACGCTGGGCACGCGCAAGGTCAAGCACATCTACGTGGCCAACTGGTTCTATGGCGGCTTCATTCTCGCCGTCGCGCTGTTGCACGTGGTCAACAGCGCCGAAATGCCGATTGGTCTGATGAAGTCCTACTCCGCCTATGCCGGCGTGCAGGACGCTATGGTGCAGTGGTGGTACGGGCACAATGCCGTGGGCTTTTTCTTGACGGCGGGCTTCCTGGGGATGATGTACTACTTCATCCCCAAGCAGGCTGAACGTCCGATCTACAGCTACCGGCTGTCCATCGTTCACTTCTGGGCCCTGATCTTCACCTACATGTGGGCCGGCCCGCACCACCTGCACTACACGGCGCTGCCGGACTGGACGCAGTCCATCGGCATGGTCTTCTCGCTGATTTTGCTGGCGCCAAGCTGGGGCGGCATGATCAACGGCATCATGACGCTGTCGGGTGCATGGCACAAGCTGCGCGACGACCCGATCCTGCGCTTTTTGATCGTGTCGCTGTCTTTCTACGGCATGTCCACCTTTGAAGGGCCGATGATGTCGATCAAGACGGTGAACGCGCTGTCGCACTACACCGACTGGACCATTGGCCACGTGCACTCCGGCGCGCTGGGCTGGGTGGGCCTGATTACCATGGGTTCCATGTACTACCTGATTCCGCGCCTGTTCGGCCAGAAGAGGATGTACAGCACCAAGGCCATCGAGGTGCATTTCTGGATCGCCACCGTCGGCATCGTGATTTACATCGCCGCAATGTGGATTGCCGGCGTAATGCAAGGTCTGATGTGGAGGGCCGTGAACGCCGACGGCACGCTGACCTACACGTTCGTCGAGTCGGTGAAGGCCACCTTCCCGTTCTACGTGCTGCGTCTGCTGGGCGGTCTGCTGTACCTTTGCGGCATGCTCATCATGCTGTGGAACACCATCAAGACGGCTGTGGCCGGGCGTATTGCGCCGGTACAAATTCCCGGCGTTGCCGCCGCTCACGCCTGATGGGGAGGTAAAGATCATCATGGCTCAACAAAAACTCACGGCTCATGGCGTCGTCGAGACGAACAACTTCCTGTTGCTGGTCTTGATCCTGATCGTCGTCACGTTCGGCGGTCTGGTCGAAATCGTGCCGCTGTTCTTCCAGAAATCGACCACGCAGCCGATCGAGGGCCTGAAGCCCTACACCGCGCTGCAACTCGTGGGGCGTGACATCTACGTCCGCGAGGGTTGCTACCTCTGCCACTCGCAGATGATCCGTCCGTTCCGCGCCGAGGCGCTGCGCTACGGCCCCTATTCGGTGGCGGGTGAATTCGTCTATGACCACCCGTTCCAGTGGGGCAGCAAGCGCACCGGGCCTGACTTGGCGCGCGTCGGCGGCCGCTACACCGACGATTGGCATCACCGCCACCTGACCGATCCGCGCGCCGTGGTGCCGGAATCGGTCATGCCGGCCTATCCGTGGCTGGGACAAACCGAAGCCGGCGCGACCGAAACGAGCTTGCGCGGGACGGTTCAGACGCGGATGCGCGCCATGCGTACGCTGGGTGTCCCCTATACCGACAAGGACATCGAAGGGGCGCCGGAGGAGATCAAGGGCAAGACTGAACTCGACGCCCTCGTCGCCTACCTTCAGGTCTTGGGCATTTATCGCAAATAAGCCAGAGGAAGGACGTGCATCATGGATGGCATCACTCTCCTGCGCATCATCTCGACCGTGGTGACGTTCATCGTCTTCATCGGCATCGTGATCTGGGCTTGGTCGCGCCGCAACCAGGATCGCTTCCAGGAAGCGGCGCACCTGCCCTTCGAGCAGGATTGATGGCTAGTCCATGAGCACGTTGTCAGGCAAGGAACGAACATGAGCGACTTTACGAGTAATTTCTGGTCCGTCTATGTTGCGGGCATCACCATCGTCGGTATCCTCGGCTGCTTGCTGCTGCTGTGGATGGGCGGCAAGGGCCAAGCCTCTTCATCGGGCGACGCCACCACCGGTCACGTCTGGGACGTTGACTTGAAAGAGATGAACAACCCCCTGCCGCGCTGGTGGGTGTGGCTGTTCATCATCACCTGCGTGTTCGGCCTCGTGTACTTGGTTCTCTTTCCTGGCGCGGGTTCCTTCAAAGGGGCGTTGGGCTGGTCGGAGACCCGGCAGTTCGACGAGGAAATGGCCGCGGGCGATGCGCAGGTCGCGCCGATCTACGCCGCTTTTGCCAACAAGAGCATCGTGGATCTGTCCAAGGACCCGCAGGCCATGGCCATCGGCGACCGGCTGTTCATGAACAACTGCTCGCAATGCCACGCTTCCGATGCGCGGGGTGCCATCGGCTTCCCCGACCTGACGGACAAGCACTGGAACTGGGGCGGTACGCCGGACGAAATTCTGGAAACCATCACCAATGGCCGCATCGCCGTCATGGCGCCGGTGGCCGCGCAGCTTGGTTCGCCGGAGGACGTGCGCGCCGTTGCCAACTATGCGCTCAGCCTGTCCAAGGACAAGGGTACGCACTTCGACGCGGCGCTGGCCAGCAAGGGCCAGGCCAAGTTCGCCGAGGTCTGCGCGGTTTGCCACGGCGCGGACGGCAAGGGCAACAAGCTGCTCGGCTCCAACAACCTGACCGATGGCGTCTTCACCTTCGGCCTTGGCACCGAGGCCCACGTGATCGACATGGTGACCAACGGCAAGATGGGCCAGATGCCGGCCTGGGGCGAGAAAGCCGTCAAGGAGCAAGGCAACAAGTCGTTCTACCTGTCGGCTGCGAAGATCAAGGTGCTGGCCGCCTACGTGTGGGGCAAGGGCGGCGGACTGCCGCCAGAACCCGTGGCCGCAGCCGCTCCGCAGGCGGCAGCCGAAGGCGAGGCGAAGTAAAAGCTGATGGAGTGTCAATGTCCGCCTTGTGCGGGCATTGATTCTTTCAGACTGATCTGAACTGGAGTACCGGCTGTCTCGGTTGCTCTTGACTGACGGACGAGCCGATGTGGCCGACCACACAGCAAATTTACATAATGCGCGCGGCCTTCTCAAGGCCGCGCGCTGATTTTTTTGAAGTCTGCGCAGGTTAGGCGTTTCAGACGCACCAGCCACTTACTCAAAACTGCTCTAGACTTCGCCGCGTCAACAATCGCTCATAAGGTCTGTCGTGACTTCAGAAGAACCCCGGAAAAAACCCGCTGCCGTCAGCGAGGGGCAGGAGGGCGGTTCCCTCTACGCGGCGCACAAGAAGATTTATCCGCGCAGCGCATCGGGCGTGTTCAACCGCTGGCGCTGGTTCCTGGTCTTTGCCACCCAGCTTTTCTTTTACGGCATGCCGTGGCTCCAGTGGGGCGACCGGCCGGCCATGCTGTTCGATCTGGAGGCGCGGCGCTTTTACATCTTCGGGTTGGTGCTGTACCCGCAGGACGTGATCTACCTGT
This sequence comes from Desulfovibrionaceae bacterium, assembly GCA_009778355.1. Classification (GTDB taxonomy): domain Bacteria; phylum Pseudomonadota; class Gammaproteobacteria; order Burkholderiales; family Burkholderiaceae_C; genus Ottowia. Next base: position 25,542 of record WRJY01000337.1, read on the forward strand.
CCGGCATCCTGATCATTTCCGCCGTGCTGCTGTTTTTGTTCACGGCGGTGGCCGGGCGCCAGTGGTGCGGCTACGCCTGTCCGCAGACGGTCTATACCGAAATTTACCTGTGGATCGAGCGCGTGATCGAAGGCGACCGCTCGGCCCGCATGAGGCTCGACGCGGCGCCCATGTCGCCAGCCAAGTTCGCGCGCAAGGCCGCCAAGCAGGCGGTGTGGATCGCGGTGGGGCTGTGGACCGGCATTACCTTCGCTGGTTTCTTCACGCCGATTCGCGAACTGGTGATGCACGTGGCCACCTGGTCGCTCGGCCCCTGGCAAACTTTCTGGATATTCTTCTACGGCTTTGCCACCTACGGCAACGCCGGCTACATGCGCGAACAGGTGTGCCTGTACATGTGCCCCTACGCGCGCTTCCAGAGCGCGATGTTCGACCGCGACACGCTCATCGTCACCTACGACGCCAAGCGCGGCGAGCCGCGCGGCCCGCGCTCCAAGAAGGCCGATTACAAGACCCTGGGCTTGGGCGAATGCGTCAACTGCACGCTGTGCGTGCAAGTGTGTCCGACCGGCATCGACATCCGCGACGGCTTGCAGTACCAGTGCATCAGTTGCGCCGCCTGCATCGACGCCTGCGACGAGGTGATGGACAAGGTGGGCTATCCGCGCGGGCTGATCCGCTACTCCACCGAACACGCGCTGGAAGAAGGCTGGGACAGCAAGCAGATCGTGCGTCACATTCTGCGCCCGCGCGTGCTGATCTACTCCAGCATTTTGGGCCTCGTGATGCTGGCGCTGGTCGGCAGCCTGTTTTTGCGCAAGCCTTTCAGAGTGGACATCGTGCGCGACCGCGCCGCGCTGGCGCGCATCGTGCAGGGCAACAAGATCGAAAATATCTTCCGCCTGCAAATCATGAACGCCACCGAGAAGCCGCAGACCTACACCCTGTCGGCCGATGGCTTGCCCGGGCTGGAACTCGTTATCGACACGCAGCAGAACCACCGGGTCACCGTTGATGCCGCGCAGTCGCTCTGGGTGCCGGTGCGCTTGCAAGCGCCCTACGACGCGGCCCCGCCGGGGTCGCACGAAATCCACTTTTACATCGAGTCGCCCGGCGGCGAGGTGCTGAAAGAGAAATCCGTTTTCATCATTCCCAAATCATCATGAACGCACCGTCAGCACAGCAGCAAGACACCCAACCGTGGTGGAGGTACGGCCATCTGTGGATGGTCATCGGCGGGCCGGCAATCGTCGTCGTGGCCTCGTTCGTCACCCTGTACCTGGCCATCCGCACGCCCGACCCAATCAATCCGACGTACAACGAAGCCCCGGCCAATCAAGCCGCCAACCTGACTCCCGCCATGCAGGCGCGCAACAACGCTGCCACCGGTGGCGTCGCGCCCGCCAAAGCGCCGTCGCCTCCTCCCGCCGAGGACTGAGTCTGATCCTCGATTGCCGCCAGAAAGCGGCGCGCGCAGTCAAATAAAAAACGCGCCGTGGCGGCGCGTTTGACGTATCTGACCCGTGTGATGGGTGACGAGCCTTTACCCCGGCACTGACTCCAAAGTTAGGGCTGCTTGGTTCCCCACCTGACCCGGTTGGCTCCTTCACCATGCGGGAAGGCCCGTCGCTGGCTATTGTAGTGGTGTTTGCAGACGGCGCTGCGCTTCCGCGTGACCGAAGCTCAGGGTCAGCAGGTTCAGCACTTCGCCTCGCAGCACCCGCAATTGGTCAGGTTGGCCGCAGGCCAACAGGCGTTCGGTCAGCCGGCTGACGCGGGGGTGGCAGCAACCGGTCATCGCATCGATCAATGCCAGCGCTTTGGGGTCCGCCGCGCCGGTTTCCGGGCCGGCGCAGGCGCTTTCCGGGTTGTGAGGGGCGGTAAGGTGGAACATGTGTCGTGGCAGCGGCAGGCGCAATGTCTTGAAGTTTGATGCTGCAATGCAGCATACTCCGAATCAGGCAGGGCAGAGCGCCATCGTGGCAACTTTGCATCAATTTGTAACAAAAAAACGACTCTAAATTGTATGGCAGCATCCAATGGCGCTGATTCCAGCCGGCCATCGGCCTTCTGCATTGCCGGCCCCACCGCCAGCGGCAAGAGCGCACTGGCACTGGCGCTGGCCGCGCGGCTGCCAGTCGAAATCATCAACGTCGATTCGGCGCTGGTCTATCGCGGCATGGACATCGGCACTGCCAAGCCCACGCTTGTTGAGCGCGCTGCTGCGGCGCACCACCTGATCGATATCCGCGACCCGCGCCAAGCCTACAGCGCCGCCGAATTCGCGCGCGACGCCGCGCGGCTCATCGATGCCATCCAGCGCCGTGGCCGCCATCCCGTACTGGTCGGCGGCACCATGCTGTACTTCAAGGCGCTGCTGGAGGGCCTGCACGAGCTACCGCCCGCCGACCCCGCCGTGCGCCGCCAGATCGACCAGCGCGCCCGCCAGTCGGGCTGGCCCGCCCTGCACGCCGAACTGGCCCAGGTGGACCCGGCCACCGCCGCCCGCCTGGCCCCTGGCGACAGCCAGCGCATCCAGCGCGCGCTGGAAGTGTGGCAGGTCGCCGGGCGGTCTCTGTCGAGTTTTCATGCCGCAAAAAAAGAAACCGAAGGCGGCCAACGGCCCAGCGCCATGCCGTTCTTTTCGCTTGAACCGCCGGACCGCGCCTGGCTGCACCAGCGCATCGCCCGGCGCTTCGACGCCATGCTGGACGGCGGCTTGCTCGATGAAGTGGCCACCCTGCGCGCGCGCGGCGACCTGAGCCTGACGCTGCCGTCGATGCGCTGCGTCGGCTACCGCCAAGCCTGGGAGGCGTTCGACGCCGCCACGCCTGCCACCGCGCTGTCCGCGGCCCAGCGCGCCGTCTTGCGCGAACGCGGCATCGCCGCCACCCGGCAACTGGCCAAGCGCCAACTCACCTGGCTGCGCGCCATGCCGCGGCGCAAGACGCTGGCTGCCGATGAGGGTGCAACCCCCGAAGCCCTGGCCTTGGCCGTGCTGCGCGGCTTGCCGATTTGACGCCTTCCCAAAAGGGCCGAGGGCGCACAGGGCGATGCCGTCTTCAATGGCGGCGCATTTATTCGATGGTCAGCCGCTGCGAGCCGCCGGCTTGTTTTTTGGGCAAGGTCAGGGTCAGTACGCCGTTGTCGTATTTGGCCTTGGCGGCGGCTTGGTCGATGTCTTGCGGCAGTTGCAGGCTGCGCGAGACTTCGCCGTAATAGCGTTCGCTGCGCAGCAGTTTGTCGTCGCGGCTCTGGCTGTCGTGCTGCCTGACTTCGGCGCGCAGGGTGACGACGCCGCCGTCGATGGACACCTGGATGTCCTCCTTGGGCACGCCGGGGATTTCGGCCTGCACGGTGTAGGCAGCGTCGGATTCCTTGACGTCGATGCGGATTTGCGCGGCGCTTGGCAGCGGCTCGCCATGCAGGGGCCGCACGAAGAAACCGGGCGCGAAGTCCCTGAAGAAGTCGTCGAACAAGGGGTGACTGTGGATGATCTGGTTGGCCATGGTGCTCTCCTTGACTTGAAGTTCAAACCCGAGGGGTGGCGTTGTTGCCGTCACCCGGATTCATTTGCGGACTGGGCGGGCGCTTTCAAGAGCCTGGGCGGGCGGGCTGGCGCGGGGCGTGGGAAAATACGGGTCATTGCCGCCGCTGCTTACGCGCGCGCCCCGCGGTGTTGTTCCGCGCCGCTTTTGCCACCGTCTCCCATGCCGTCTTCCCTGCTGCATCCCATGCTCAACGTGGCCATCCGGGCCGCGCGCGCCGCTGGCGCCATCATCAACCACGCCGCGCTGGACATCGAGGCCGTGCGCGTGTCGCAAAAGCAGGTGAACGATTTCGTCACCGAGGTGGACCGCGCCAGCGAGGACGCCATCATCGACACCCTGTTGACGGCCTACCCCGGCCACGGCATTCATGCCGAGGAGTCGGGCCGCGCGCACGGCAACGCGGCTTCAGACCACGTGTGGATCATCGACCCGCTGGACGGCACCACCAATTTCATCCACGGCTTCCCGGTGTATTGCGTGAGCATTGCGCTCAGCGTCAAGGGCCGCGTCGAGCAGGCCGTGGTGTATGACCCCACGCGCAACGACCTGTTCACCGCCACGCGCGGGCGCGGCGCTTACCTCAACGACCGCCGCATCCGCGTCAGCAAGCGCGCCGAACTGCCCGAGTGCCTGATCTCCACCGGCTTTCCGTACCGCCAGGGCGACGACTTTGCCGCCTACCTGAAGATGATGGGCGAGTTGATGCAGCGCACCGCCGGCCTGCGCCGCCCCGGCGCCGCCGCGCTGGATCTGGCTTACGTGGCGGCGGGCTTTGCCGATGGCTTTTTCGAGACCGGCCTCAAGCCCTGGGACGTGGCCGCCGGCGCGCTGCTGGTGACCGAGGCGGGCGGCCTGGTCGGCAACTTCACCGGCGAGGCCGGCCACTTGCTGGAGCAGTCCGGCGAATGCCTGGCCGCCAACCCGCGCGTGTATGCGCAACTGGTGCAGGTGTTGCGCAAATACTCCCATTTTGATAGCATCGAGCGCCCGTCCGGCGAGCGCAAGAAGCCTATTTCTCTGAAGAAAACGGGCGAGGCCGATGTCGCCTGAGTCACGCTCGTGAGCACGCTTGCCGGCCTCATCGAGGGCATGACGTTCCCTCTCCCCAGCCCTCTCCTGCAAGCGGGCGAGGGAGCAAGAAATTTTCCTCTCCCGCAATCGGACGAGGGAGCGGAAAACTCTCCTCTCCCGCTTGCGGGAGAGGAGCAGGGGGAGAGGGCCAGCGGCGCGTCCCAAAGCGCCGGGCTCAATCTGGAAACGCATCACCGCGCCATCCGCAGCTTCGTCACCCGCGCTGGCCGTACCACTGCGGCCCAGGCCCGCGCGCTGGCCGAACTGGGCCCGTGCCACGTGCTGTCCTACGACCCGGCCACCACCGATCTGGTGGTCGCCTGCGCGGGCCAGGCATACCAGCAGACGGTGCTGGAAATCGGTTTCGGCATGGGCCAGGCCACCGCACACATCGCTGCGCTGCGGCCCGGCACGCTGTTCATCGGCTGCGAAGTGCACGAACCCGGCGTGGGCGCGCTGCTCAAACTGATCGGCGAGCAGGGGCTGGACAACGTCCGCATCGTGCGGCACGACGCCGTCGAGGTGCTGCAACACATGATCGCGCCCGCCACGCTGCACGGCGCGCATGTATTCTTTCCCGACCCTTGGCATAAAAAGCGCCACCACAAGCGCCGGCTGATCCAGCCGCCTTTTGTTCACCTGCTGGCTGGGCGCATCGCCCCCGGCGGCTACATCCATTGCGCCACCGACTGGCAGCCCTACGCCGAGCAGATGCTGTCCGTGCTGGCCGCCGAGCCACTGCTGACTAACACCGCCGAGGGTTACGCGAGCCGCCCCGCCTACCGGCCCGAAACCAAGTTCGAGCGCCGCGGACTGCGCCTGGGCCACGGCGTGTGGGACTTGGTGTTTACGCGCGTGCCATGACCAGCGCCGCGCCGCTGCCGGATGACATGCGCGTGTTCGTGCGCGGCTGGCTGTCGTCCAACAGCCTGCTGTGCCTGGGCGGGGAGCCGGCGCTGATCGACACCGGCCACGTCAAGCACGCCGAGCAGACCGTGCACCTGGCCGCCGGCGCGCTGGGCCACGGCGCGGCGCTGGCCGCCATCGCCCACACCCATCTGCACAGCGACCATTGCGGCGGCACGGCGGCGCTGCAGGCCGCCTACCCCGGCGCGGTCACCTGGGTGCCCGAAGCCACGCTGGCGCACGTGCGCGACTGGGATCAAGACGCGCTGACCTTCGGCGACAGCGGGCAGCGCTGCGACCGCTTTGCCGCCCAGCGCGCACTGATTCCGGGGCAGACGGTGCGCCTGGGCCGGCGCGACTGGCAGATTCACGCCGCGCCCGGTCACGACGCGCTGGCGGTGCTGCTGTATCAGAGCGACAGCGGCGTGCTGATGGCTGGCGACGCCCTGTGGGAGCACAGCGTCGGCGTGATCTTTCCGCACATCGACGGTTTGGCCGGGTTCGAGCCGTTTCTGGACACGCTGGCGTTGATCGAGCGGCTGCGGCCCGCCGTCGTCGTGCCCGGCCACGGCGCGCCGTTCGCGCGCGCGGGCGGCGGCATCGACGCCGCGCTGGAGCGCGCCCGCCAGCGCATCGCCTACTTCGCCAGCCACCCGGCACAGCACGCGCTGTACGCCGCCAAGGTGCTCATCAAGTACCAGATGCTCGATGTCGAGCGCATGACCCGCCCGGCCCTGCGCGCCTGGCTGGGCGCGGCCCCGGCGCTGCGCCAGTTGCACCGCCAGCACCGCCCCGACCTGGCCTGGGACGGCTGGCTGGACGCCGTGCTGGCGCAGTTGTTCGACAAGGGCGCCCTGCGGCAGACGGCGGACGAGGTGCTGGACGGAGAGTGAGCCGGCTGCGCGCAGGCACGCCTTCTGCGCGTCGATCAAGGGCTTGTTTGACGGGCCTTGCGTTTGATGTCCGCCTGTCAGGTCTGCAATTCATCCGGCGCGTCACTCTGCTCGATGATCCGTGGCGTGCGCGTGAGAAGTTGCGTCAGATTCTCCGGCTCCACGCGAATCGACTCGGTCAGTTTCGGCTACACCGATTCGGGCGTGAAACCCGGAAGAATTTCTCCTGCCAATACAAGGACACGGCTGTTTGCCACGACATCTCCTTGCGATGCAACCCGGATCGTTCCGGCATGATGAGACATGCGAAAGCCGGAAGCGGTTCGTGGTTTTGCTCAACCAGCAGTTGGAAACAGCGGCAGTTCAGGGTCGGGACTTGAATCGGCGTGCTGCCGCGCGAGGTCTTGTGCTGGCGCCAGCGAGCTGACGCGCACGCCGAGCAGGCGCAGGCAGCGGTTCAGGGGCACGCGCTTCAGGCATTGGCCGGCCACCTGGCGGATGCGGCGGGCGTCGCTGGTGTGCTCGGCCACGGTCTGGTCGCGGGTGACGGTCTTGAAGTCGTCGTAGCGCAGCTTGATGCCGATGGTTTTGCCCGCGTAGCCTTTGCGCTGCAAGTCGGTGGCGACTTGTTCGGCCAGGCGGGTGAAGATGGCGCCGAGTTCGGCGCGATCGCGCACGGCGTGCAGGTCGCGCTCGAAGGTGGTTTCGCGGCTCATGCTGACGGGTTCGCTCTCGGTGACGACGGGGCGTTCGTCGCGGCCATGCGCGGCGTCGTGCAGCCAGGCGCCGTGGCTTTTGCCGAAGTGCTGTACCAGCCACGTTCTGTCGCGCTCTGCCAGCTCGCCGATGGTGTGGATGCCGTGGCCTTGCAGCCGGGCGTCAGCCTTGGGGCCGATGCCGTTGATCTTGCGGCAGGGCAGGGGCCAGATCAATGATTCGAGGTCGCTTTCGCGCACCACGCTGATGCCGTTGGGTTTGTTGAATTCGCTGGCCATTTTGGCCAGCAGCTTGTTGGGGGCGACGCCGATGGAGCAGGTCAGGCCAGTGGCCTCGAAGATGCTTTTCTGGATCAGCCGCGCCAGCACGCGCCCGCCTTCGCGCTGGCCGCCGGGGACGTGGGTGAAGTCGATGTATACCTCGTCCACGCCACGGTCTTCGATGACGGGCGCGATGTCGCGGATGACGCGCTTGAACTCGCGCGAAAAGCGCCGGTATTCGTCGAAGTCCACCGGCAGCAAGATGGCCTGCGGGCACAGCCGGGCGGCTTTCATCAGGCCCATGGCGGAGCCGACGCCGAATTGCCGCGCCGGGTAGGTGGCGGTGGTGATGACGCCGCGCCCCACGTAGCTGGACAGGCGGGGAAAGAAATCGACCGGAATCAGCGCCAGGTCGTGTGCTGTCCAAGCGCGTTCAGGGCGCTCGGCGTTCAGGCGCGCGATCAGGTCGTCCTCCTTGCGCCGCCCGCCGCCGATGACCATCGGCAAGCCCTTGAGCTGCGGGTAGCGCAGCCATTCGACCGATGCATAGAACGCATCCATGTCGAGGTGGGCAATGCGGCGCGGAGGGCTGGCGGTCACAAAGCCAAGCTTACCGCGCGTTTGCGTTGGGCCAGGGCGCTGGATGCGCGATGCTCATTGCCGCCAGTTAAAATTAAAAACTTTGCCCGATACGGCAAGATTTTTTGCAATTTTTCATCAAACCCCGGGAAGGCACACTCCATGGCAACCGAACGCACCCTGTCCATCATCAAGCCCGACGCCGTCGCCAAGAACGTGATCGGCCAGATTTACGCCCGCTTCGAGGCCGCCGGCCTGAAGATCATCGCGGCCCGTATGCAGCACCTGTCGCGCCGCGAGGCCGAGCAGTTCTACGCTGTGCACAGGCAGCGCCCCTTTTTCAAGGACCTGGTGGACTTCATGGTGTCCGGCCCGGTGATGATTCAGGTGCTGGAGGGCGAGGGCGCGATTGCCAAAAACCGCGATCTGATGGGCGCCACCGACCCCAAAAAGGCCGACAAGGGGACTATTCGCGCCGACTTCGCCGACTCGATCGACGCCAATGCCGTGCACGGCTCCGACGCGCCGGAAACCGCCGCGGTGGAAGTGGCGTTTTTCTTTCCCGCTCTGGCGATCTACTCCCGCTGATGTGACACGGCACAGAGGCCAGTTCAGCTTTTGGTTGGGTTCATGACGGCGGTACCGGTCAACCTGCTCGACTTTGATCTGGACGGGCTGGCGGCTTTCTGCGAGGGTTTGGGCGAGAAGCGTTTTCGCGCCACGCAGTTGCTGCGCTGGATTCACCAGCGCGGGGTGGCCGATTTCGGCCAGATGAGCGATCTGGCCAGGTCGCTGCGTGAGAAGCTGGCGGGCCGCGCCGTGACGGCGGCGCTGCCGGTGGTCAGCCAGCATGAATCGAGGGACGGCACCATCAAGTGGCTGTTCGACGTTGGCGGCGGCAACGCGGTCGAATCGGTGTTCATCCCGGAAGACGACCGGGGCACGCTGTGCGTGTCGTCGCAAGCCGGCTGCGCGGTGGGTTGCCGCTTTTGCTCCACCGGGCACCAGGGCTTCAGCCGCAACCTGAGCACGGGCGAGATCGTCGCCCAGTTGTGGTTTGCCGAGCATTTTTTGCGCCGGCACCTGCAAAGCCAGGAGCGCGTCATCTCCAACGTGGTGATGATGGGCATGGGCGAGCCGCTGCAAAACTACGACCGGCTGCTGCCGGCGCTGCGCCTGATGCTCGATGACCACGGCTACGGCCTGTCGCGCCGGCGCGTGACGGTGTCCACCTGTGGCGTGGTGCCGATGATCGATCGTCTGGCGCGCGATTGCCCGGTGGCGCTGGCGGTGTCGCTGCACGCGCCCACCGATGAATTGCGCGACCGCCTGGTGCCGCTGAACCGCAAGTACCCGCTGGATGAACTGCTGCAAGCCTGCGCCCGTTACCTGGCCAGCGCGCCGCGCGACTTCATTACGTTCGAGTATTGCATGCTCGACGGCGTGAACGACGCGCCGGAGCACGCGCGGGCGCTGATCGAACTGGTGCGCCGACATGCCGCCGAAGGGCTGCGCTGCAAGTTCAACCTGATTGCGTTCAACCAGTTTCCGCAATCGGGCCTGGCGCGCTCGCCGATGCCGCGCGTGCTGGCGTTTTGCAAGTTGCTTGGCGATGCTGGTATCGTCACCACGGTGCGCAAGACGCGCGGCGACGACATTGACGCCGCCTGCGGCCAGTTGGCTGGCGGCGTGCAGGATCGCACCCGCGTGCAGGAACGCATGGCGCGCCAGCGCACGGTGGCGTTGTACCCGGCGCGCGCGCCGGCGAGAAAGGCTGTTTCATGATGACTGCGACTTCCCTGTCCAACTGGCTGCCGCTTCGGGCCTGGGCCGTGCTGGCTCTGCTGGGCGCGCTGGCCGGCTGTGCCACCACCCAGTCCGGTGCGGGCGGCATGAACCAGTTGCAAACCGCGTCCGACGAAACCGAGGTGCGCAAGCGCGCGCGCACGCGGCTGATGCTGGCGTCGAGCTACTTCGAGAACGGCCAGACCACCATCGCGCTGGACGAGATGAAGAAAGCCTTGCAGATCGACCCGTCGCTTGGCGATACTTATAACCTGGGCGGCTTGATCTATATGACGATGGGCGACAAGGCGCTGGCGCAAAGCCATTTCGAGCGCGCCATTTCGCTCAACCCGCGCGATGCCGACGCCATGCACAACTTCGGCGTGCTGCAATGCCAGCAGGGCCGGTACGCGGCGGCCAAACAGTTGTTCGAACGCGCGATGGCGGTGCCCACCTACATGAACCGGGCCAAGACGCTGAAGATGCAAGGCATCTGCGAGGCGCGCAGCGGCGACGCCGCTGCTGCCGAGGCGACGCTGATGCATTCGTATGAACTGGATGCCGGCGACCCGGTGACGGGCTACAACCTGTCGAGTTTGCTGTACAGGCGCGGCGACTACACCAAGGCGCAGTTCTACATCCGGCGCCTGAACAACAGCGAACTGGCCAACGCCCAATCGCTGTGGCTGGGCATCCGGGTCGAGCACCGGCTGGGCAACCGCCAGGCCATGGATCAACTGGGCGCGCAGTTGCGGCGGCGTTTCGCGCAATCGCCCGAACTGACGGCCTACGAACAGGGGACTTTCGATGAGTGAGCCAGACGCGGTAGATCAGAACGCGCAACCAGCACAGAACGCGCAACCAGCACAGAACGCGCAGCCAGCACAGGACGCGCAGCCAACCCCGCCGCCCAGCCGCGTGAGCGCGGGCGCTATGCTGCGTCAGTTGCGCGAGTCGGCGGGCATCAGCGCCGAATTGGTGGCCAGCGCCATGAAGGTGTCGCCGCAGAAGCTGGATGCGCTGGAAAACGACCGGCTGGGCGAGTTGCCCAACATGACCTTCGCGCGCGCGCTGGCCGCCGCTATCTGCCGTGCCTTTGGCGTCGATCCGGCGCCCGTGCTGGCGTGTATGCCGGAAGTCACCGCGCCTGACCTGGTGCGCGCCTCCGAGGTGCAGAAGAACAGCCAGCGGTTGAAGCGCTCGGGCGACCAGCCGGCGTCGATGATGAGCGGGCGTCCGTTCAAGCTGCTGCTGGCGCTCATCGTCGTGGCGTTGGCCATCGCCGCCGCGCTGAGGCTGCTGCCGATCCGGCTCGGCACGCAGCCCGGAGCGGCCACGCCAGCCGAAGCCGTGCATGAACACGAAGGCGGCGACGCGAACGTCGCAGTCACGGAACCCGTTCCGGTCGAGATGCCCGCCAGCACCGACGCTGCCGGGCAGGAGAGCGCGGTGCCTGTCCCGGCGCCGGCCCAGCCGGCGAGCGCGGCGCCTGCCGCTTTTGACAGACAGAAGGGCGCGGCGCCTGCCGCATCTGCTCCAGCCAAGCCGGCCAGTGCGGCGCCTGCCGCCTCCGCCCCAGCCAAGCGGGCCAGTGCGACGCCTGCCGCCTCCGCCCCAGCCAAGCGGGCCAGTGCGACGCCCGCCGCCTCCGCCCCAGCCAAGCGGGCCAGTGCGACGCCCGCCGCCTCCGCTCCGGCCCCCGCCAGCAGCGCCGTTCGGAGCGCCGACGACCTGCTGGGCATTGCCGTTTCCGGCGAAACCTGGGTCAGCGTGCGCGACGCTTCCGGCAAGGCGCTGGTGGCCCGCGTCATGACCGCCGGCCAAGTGGTCAGGGTCGGCGGCGAATTGCCGCTGACGGTCATCATTGGCCGCAAGGATGCGACGGACGTGAGCGTGCGCGGCAAGCCGTTCGACATCAGGGCGTTCGGCGGCGCTTCCAACGTGGCGCGGTTCACGGTCGATTGAGGATGGAACCCCCGGTTTTGAGCAGCCGTCAGCCTCCTCTGGCGGCGCAGCCCGCGCCGCGCCGCGCGCGCCAAGCCCGCGTGGCTTGGGGCCCGCGTGTGGTCACGGTGGGCGGCAGCGCGCCGGTGCGCGTGCAGTCGATGACCAATACCGACACGGTGGATGCCGTGGCCACTGCCATCCAGGTCAAGGAACTGGCGCTGGCCGGCAGCGAACTGGTGCGCATCACCGTCAACACGCCCGAGGCCGCCGCCGCCGTCCCCGCCATTCGCGAGCAGCTCGACCGCATGGGCGTGGACGTGCCGCTGATCGGCGACTTTCACTACAACGGCCATCGCCTGCTCACCGAATTTCCCGGCTGCGCGCAGGCGCTGTCCAAATACCGCATCAACCCCGGCAACGTGGGCAAGGGCGTCAAGCGCGACGCGCAGTTCGGCCAGATGATCGAGGCCGCGCTGAAATGGGACAAGCCGGTGCGTATAGGCGTCAATTGGGGCAGTCTGGATCAGGAACTGCTGGCCGGGCTGATGGACGAAAACAACCGCCGCGTCCGGCCTTGGGACGCGCGGCAGGTCATGGTCGAGGCGCTGATCGCCTCGGCCATCGGCTCGGCCAGCCAGGCGGTCGAGTGGGGCATGGACCCGGCGCAGATCATCCTCAGTTGCAAGGTCAGCGGCGTGCAGGATTTGATTGCGGTTTACCGCGAACTGGCGCGGCGCTGCGACTGGCCGCTGCACCTGGGCCTGACCGAGGCCGGCATGGGCGTCAAAGGCACGGTGGCTTCCAGCGCGGCGCTGGCGATCCTGCTGCAAGAGGGCATCGGCGACACCATCCGCGTCAGCCTCACGCCTGAACCGGGCCAAGCACGCACGCAGGAAGTTCTGGTGGCGCTGGAATTGTTGCAGGCGCTGGGCCTGCGCGCATTCGTGCCCAGCGTCACCGCCTGCCCCGGCTGCGGGCGCACCACCAGTACCGTGTTTCAGGAACTGGCCAAGCGCATCGACGAGCATCTGCGCGCCCAAATGCCCGTGTGGCGCGAGCGCTATCCGGGCGTCGAAAACCTGAAAGTGGCCGTCATGGGCTGCATCGTCAACGGCCCCGGCGAAAGCCGGCACGCCGACATCGGCATCAGCCTGCCCGGCGCCGGCGAGGCGCCGGTGGCGCCAGTGTTCATCGACGGCGAAAAAGCCATGACCCTGCGCGGCGAACACATCGCGGCGGAATTCCACGTCATCGTCGAGCGGTACATCGAACGGCGCTTTGGTTGAACCTGGTGTCGTGTCATATCAACACTGACGCGCAATGAAGCCGATGGATTCGCGTTCAAGGCAAGGTCAGGTGTTTACTATCGTGCGCCACCTGGGTGCGCAGGTCATCGCGCTGACTGCGAGCTTCTTTCAGGGACAGTTTTCGGGATAAAGGCCGATCGCAAGGCGCTGCTGCTTGCCTTGTCACGTGAAGCGGAGATACCACTTCTTCGCGCCATGGGTGGTGGTGAACAGCACCAAGTTATCGGCATTGATGAGGGTGTATTTTTTGCCCATGATTTTGGCGTGCCGGACAACGGCATCAGTCAGGGCATACGGCGTGGGTCAATGAGATGTGTGCCAGCCTTGCAGGGGATCGTTCAACCAAGAATTCGATTTACTACAATCCCGGATTCATGTACTGATTCAGGCTGGAAGACCATGACCAGTGGTGGACTTTATTGAACCTGAAAACGGCAGTTGACCGTTTCTTTATCTTCGTAACCCCTTATGAACACAGGGGTTTTTGACTTAGCTCGACCTCACCATTTGGGTGAGAGCGCTATGCGCCCGCCAGCGCCACGCTCGACGCGCCATGCGGCGTTGCTCGTCCTTGCGGGCAGTAGCCCGCTGCGTCCTCTCCCTTGCAGGGCGCGGCCCAGCCAGAGGCTGGGCCTGTTCGCGCTGTCCAAAGGCGCGCAGACGCCTTTGGAGCCGCAGCGATCTCCCTTGCCTGGCACGCCGATCACTCTACTTTCGGACGCATCCAACTGCCGTTTTCAGGCTGAACGCTCCTGAGAGCGAAAGCCCTTCTGAATCAAAGCCCAAAGACCGCAGTGGAAGTCCATGGAGCAAAACGTGGAGCGGGAAACGAGGCTCGAACTCGCGACCTCAACCTTGGCAAGGTTGCGCTCTACCAACTGAGCTATTCCCGCGTTGCGAATCTTGAATTATAGCTGGAAATTCGGGCCTTGCGGGCAAGGCGCGAAAAATTTTTTGTCAGTGCTTGACCGCCGAGCCGCGGCTTGGCTTGGGCTTGACGGCGGGCGCCGCCGGGGCGGCGTCGGCGGGGGCCAGGTCGTCGTCGGTCAGGGGCAGCGGCGGGCGTTCCAGGGCGATTTCGAGCACCTTGTCGATCCACTTGACGGGGATGATCTTCAGGCCGTCTTTGACGTTGGCGGGGATTTCCTGCAGGTCCTTGATGTTTTCCTCGGGAATGAGGACGGTCTTGATGCCGCCGCGCAGCGCGGCGAGCAGTTTTTCCTTCAGGCCGCCGATGGCGGTGACTTCGCCGCGCAAGGTGATCTCGCCGGTCATGGCGACTTCGCTGTGCACGGGGATGCCGGTGAGCGCGGAGACGATGGCGGTGGTCATGGCCGCGCCGGCGCTGGGACCGTCCTTGGGCGTGGCGCCATCGGGAACGTGGATGTGGATGTCGCGCTTTTCGAACACTTCGTCCTTGATGCCCAACGCGCGGGCGCGCGCGCGCACCACGGTGCGCGCGGCTTCGACCGATTCCTTCATCACGTCGCCCAACTGGCCGGTGCGTTGCACGTTGCCTTTGCCGGGCATGGTGGCGGCTTCGATGGTGAGCAGATCGCCCCCCACTTCGGTCCAGGCCAGGCCGACCACCTGGCCGATCTGGTTTTGCTGTTCGGCGCGGCCATAGGTGAACTTGCGCACGCCCAGGTAGTCGTTCAGGCCGTCTCCGGTGACCTTGACCTGCGGCGTCATTTGTTTGAGTTGCAGCCCCTTGACGACCTTGCGGCAGATTTTGGACAGTTCGCGCTCCAGCGAGCGCACGCCGGCCTCGCGCGTGTAGTAGCGCACGATGTCGCGCACGGCGTCTTCGGTGACTTCGAGTTCCTCGGCTTTCACGCCGTTGTTCTTCATCTGCTTGGGCAGCAGGTACTTGAGGGCGATATTGGTTTTTTCGTCCTCGGTGTAGCCCGACAGGCGGATGACTTCCATGCGGTCGAGCAGCGCCGGCGGGATGTTGGTGGAGTTGCTGGTGGCGACGAACATCACGTCGCTCAAGTCGAAGTCCACCTCGACGTAGTGGTCGCTGAAGGTGTGGTTCTGCTCCGGGTCCAGCACTTCGAGCAGCGCGCTGGAGGGGTCGCCCCGGAAGTCCATGCCGAGTTTGTCGATTTCGTCGAGCAAAAACAGCGGGTTGCGCGCGCCGACCTTGTTCAGGCTTTGCAGTACCTTGCCGGGCATGGCGCCGATGTAGGTGCGGCGGTGGCCGCGGATTTCGGCCTCGTCGCGCACGCCGCCCAGGGCCATGCGCACGTATTTGCGGCCCGTGGCCTTGGCCACCGATTGACCCAGCGAGGTCTTGCCCACGCCGGGCGGGCCGACCAGGCACAGAATCGGCGCCTTGAGCTTGTCCACGCGCTGCTGCACGGCCAGGTATTCGAGGATGCGTTCCTTGACTTTCTCCAGCCCGTAGTGGTCTTCGTTGAGGACCTGCTCGGCATAGGCCAGGTCGTGCTTGATCTTGGTTTTCTTGCTCCAGGGCAGGCCGGACAGCACGTCGATGTAGTTGCGCACCACGGTGGCTTCGGCGGACATGGGCGACATGAGCTTGAGCTTTTTCAGCTCGCCTTCGGCCTTCTTGCGCGCCTCGGCGGGCATGCGGGCGGCCTTGATTTTCTTTTCGATTTCCTCGATGTCGGCGCCTTCCTCGCCCTCGCCGAGTTCCTTCTGGATGGCCTTGACCTGCTCGTTGAGGTAGAAGTCGCGCTGGTTCTTTTCCATCTGGCGCTTGACGCGGCCGCGGATTTTCTTGTCCACGTTGAGGATGTCCACCTCGCGCTCGAGTTGCTCGAACAGGTTTTCCAGCCGGTTCTTGACGTTGACCAGATCGAGCACGAACTGCTTGTTGTCGAGCTTGAGCGGCAGGTGCGCGGCGATGGTGTCGGCCAGCCGGCCCGGCTCCTCGATGCTGGCGATCGAAACCAGGATTTCCGGCGGAATTTTCTTGTTCTGCTTGACGTACAGGTCGAACTGCTGCATGACCGCGCGGCGCAGCGCCTCGATTTCGGCGTTGTTCCTGTCGCCCTCGTCTTCCTGCAGCGGGGTGACGGTGGCCACGAAGTGGGTCTGGCCGTCCTCGATGTGGGTCACGGTGGCGCGCTGCTGTCCTTCGACCAGCACCTTCACAGTGCCATCGGGGAGCTTGAGCATTTGCAGGATGCTGGAGATGCAGCCGACCTCGAACATGTCGCCCACCGAAGGTTCGTCCTTGGCCGCCGCCTTCTGCGCCACCAGCATGATGCGGCGGTCGATGGTCATGGCCGTTTCCAGCGCCTTGATGCTCTTGGGCCGCCCCACGAACAGGGGGATGACCATGTGGGGAAACACCACCACGTCGCGCAGCGGCAGCAGCGGCAGGTCGGTCGGGGTGGCGGGCGATGATGCGGTCTGAGACATGAACAATCCTTGGGCTGGGCCAAATATGACCGCGCGGGCGGCATTTTCAACACCCGCGCTGGCCGGATCAGCCGGTGAAAAATCAGGAGCCGGCGGGAAAAACAACTGCCAAAGCCGTTTGGCGCCTGCCGGACAGGCGCCAGCGGCGGTCGAATCAAGCCTGCCTGGCCGCTTCGCGGTACACCAGCAGCGGGGGTTGTTCGTCCTCGATGGTGTTTTCGTCCATCACTACCTTGGACACGCCGGCGGTGTGCGGCAGATCGAACATGGTGTCGATCAACGCCTGCTCCAGGATCGAGCGCAGCCCGCGCGCGCCGGTCTTGCGCGCCAGCGCCTTGCGCGCGATGGCTTGCAGCGCGGAGGGGCGGATTTCGAGTTCGACGCCTTCCATCTGCAGCAGGCGCGAGAACTGTTTGACCAGCGCGTTCTTGGGCTGGGTCAGTATCTGCACCAGCGCGTCCTCGGTCAGTTCGGTCAGCGTGGCCACCACCGGCATACGGCCAACCAGTTCGGGGATGAGGCCGTATTTGATGAGATCCTCCGGCTCCACCTCCTGAAACACCTCGGTCAGCGAGCGTTGCTGTTTGCTGCGCACGGTGGCGCCAAAGCCGATGCCGCCCGATTCGGTGCGCGCCTCGATCACCTTTTCCAGCCCGGCGAACGCGCCGCCGCAGATGAACAGGATGTTGGTGGTGTCCACTTGCAGGAAGTCCTGGCTCGGGTGCTTGCGCCCGCCCTGCGGCGGGATGCTGGCCATGGTGCCTTCGATCAGTTTGAGCAGCGCCTGCTGCACGCCTTCGCCCGAAACGTCGCGCGTGATGCTGGGGTTGTCGGCCTTGCGGCTGATTTTGTCGATCTCGTCGATGTAGACGATGCCGCGCTGCGCGCGCTCGATGTCGTAGTTGCAGCTTTGCAGCAGCTTGCTGATGATGTTTTCGACGTCCTCGCCCACGTAGCCGGCCTCGGTCAGCGTGGTGGCATCGGCCATCACGAACGGCAC
This sequence comes from Desulfovibrionaceae bacterium, assembly GCA_009778355.1. Taxonomy (GTDB): domain Bacteria; phylum Pseudomonadota; class Gammaproteobacteria; order Burkholderiales; family Burkholderiaceae_C; genus Ottowia. Next base: position 42,951 of record WRJY01000337.1, read on the forward strand.
GTTGAGCTGGCGCGCCAGCGTTTGCGCCAGCAGCGTCTTGCCCGAGCCGGTGGGGCCGATCAGCAGGATGTTGCTCTTGGACAGCTCCACGTCGCCGCCCTTGGCGTCGTCCTTGTGCTTGAGGCGCTTGTAGTGGTTATAGACCGCCACCGACAGCGTGCGCTTGGCCCTTTCCTGGCCGATGACGTAGTTGTCGAGATTGGCTTTGATGTCGGCCGGCGTGGGCAGGTCGTCGGCCCTGGCCTTGCCCTCGGCGGCGTCCGCGGGGGCTTCCTCGCGGATGATGTCGTTGCACAGGTCGATGCATTCGTCGCAAATGAACACCGACGGACCGGCGATCAGTTTCTTGACCTCGCGCTGGCTCTTGCCGCAGAACGAACAGTAAAGCGTTTTTTCGCTGGAAGAACCCTTTTTATCGGCCATTGGGAGGAACTGTCATGAAGAATCAATGCATGATAACCAAATCACGCGCCGGCGCGAGCGGCCCGGTTGCCGCGCCACAACGGGGGGATCAGGGCCGCTGGGCGATGACCTGATCGACAAGGCCGTATTGCCTGGCTTCGTCGGCGGTCATGAAATAGTCGCGCTCGGTGTCGTTGACCACCTTTTCGTAAGGCTGCCCGGTGCGCTCGGCCAGAATGCGGTTCATCTGCTCTTTGGTGCGCAGAATGTCGCGGGCATGGATTTCGATGTCGGTGGCCTGTCCGCGCGCGCCGCCGAGCACCTGGTGAATCATGATCTTGCTGTTGGGCAGCGAAAACCGCTTGCCCTTGGCGCCGGCGGCCAGCAAGAAGGCGCCCATGCTGGCCGCGAAGCCCAGGCACATGGTGGACACGTCGGGCTTGATGAACTGCATGGTGTCGAAGATCGACATGCCCGCGCTGACGCTGCCGCCGGGCGAGTTGATGTACAGCGAGATGTCCTTGTCCGGGTTCTCGCTTTCCAGAAACAGCAGTTGCGCCACCACCAGGTTGGCCGTCTGGTCGTTGACCTCGCCTACCAGGAACACCACGCGCTCGCGCAGCAGGCGCGAGTAAATGTCGTAGGCGCGCTCGCCGCGGCCCGACTGCTCGATCACCATCGGAACCAGGCCGAGGTTCTGGGGCGTGTCGAATTGGCTCATGAGAAAACTTTCGTGACCTGAAAAGGATGAATTTTTTCAGTGCTTCACTGCGTTGCGCGCGCCCCCTGAAAGGGGAGGCGCCACATTGCGCAGCCAGCAGAGATTGGGGGTGGTTTCATTTCAGGGCTGCTGGCCCATCAGTTCGTCAAAGCCGAGCTTGCGCTCCGTGACCTTGGCCAGGCCGAGCACATGGTCGGTGACGTTGTTTTCGAGCACCAGGTTTTCGATTTCCGCCATGCGGTCGTCGTCGGCATGGTAGTAGCGCGCCACCTCTTCGGGCTTTTCGTAGCTGGCAGCCAGTTCCTCGATTTGGGCGCTGACCTGTTCGGGCCTGGCTTGCAGGTTGGCGGCGCGCACCAGTTCGATCAGCGTCAGGCCCAGACGCACGCGGCGCTCGGCCTGGGGGCGGAAGCTGTCCTCGGGGATGGGCAGCTTGTCCACGTCCTTGATGCCGCGCGCCTTCAGATCGGCGCGGGCGTTGTGCACCATGCGGTTGATTTCGGCCTGCACGCTGGCCTTGGGCAGGTCCAGCTCGGCCTTGGCGATCAGCGCGTCCATTACGGCCTGCTTGTTGCGGGCGTTGACGCGGGCCTTGACCTCACGCTCCAGGTTCTTGCGGATGTCGGCGCGCAGCGCCTGTACCGTGCCTTCTTTCACGCCCAGCGATTTGGCCAGTTGCTCACCCAGTTCGGGCAGGTGCGCGGCTTCGACCTTTTTCACCGTGACCATGAAGTCCGCCGTCTTGCCGGCCACGTCCTTGCCGTGGTAGTCAGCCGGGAAGGCGAGCGGGAAGGTCTTGCTCTCGCCCTGCTTCATGCCGCGCACGGCGTTTTCAAACTCTTTGAGCATCTGGCCTTCGCCGATGACGAACTGAAAGTCATCGGCCTTGCCGCCCTCGAACGGCTCGCCGTCGATTTTGCCGGCGAAGTCGGTCATGACGCGGTCGCCGTCCTCGGCTGGCGCGTCCTTGGCGCGCTGCGCGAACGTGCGGCGCTGCTTGCGCAAGATGTCGATGGTGCGCTCGACGGCATCGTCGCCAACCTCGGCGCTGACCTTCTCGATTTCAGCCGTGGCGAGGTCGCCGATCTTCACCTCCGGCAGCACCTCGAACACCGCCTCGAACACCATCTGCCCATCGGGCGCGCCGTCCTTTTCGGTGATGGCGGGCTGGCCGGCCACGCGCAGGCCGGCCTCACTGGCGGCGGTGAAAAAGGCCTGCCCGACCTTGTCGTTCATCACCTCGTAGTGCACTGAATTGCCGTACTGCTGCGCCACGATGCTCAAGGGCACCTTGCCGGGGCGAAAACCGTCCATGCGCACGGTGCGGGCCAGCTTGCGCAGGCGGGCATCGACCTCGCTGCGGATCGTCTCGACGGGCAGCGTGAGCGTGATCCTGCGTTCGAGCTTTTCAAGGGTTTCGACATTCACGGCCATGGGGTTGATTCTCTCGTTGACTGAAAAGTTGATACGGCTGGTGCGCGGGGGGGGACTCGAACCCCCACGCCATTGCTGGCGTCAGGACCTAAACCTGGTGCGTCTACCAATTTCGCCACCCGCGCTTTCAAGGCAGACGGCCCGGCGACCGCGGCGCCTTCCCGCTTCGGCGGGCACGGGCAGCGGTTTCGGGGCTCGGCTGCGAGCAAATTGGCAAACCTCATATTTTATGGCAAGGCGGATGGGCAATCGGCGCCGAGCATCGGCCAGCGCGAAAACTCCGTCGTGGCGGCCTGCGCGCACTCGGCAAGGCGACCACCCTCGGCACTGGCGTGCTGCCGCGGCGCCTCGAACTGGCTGGCGCTCGGCGGCGCGGCGAGAGTGGCTATGATCGAACTTTTTGCCTGCGGCGCTGTCGTAACCAGGCGGCCCCGAAGTTCGAGTCGCGCCCTGTCTGACGGCAGGATCCAAACAACCAGTGAACCACCAGTGAGGCTTTCAACGTGATGATTTCTCCGATTCAATACCTCTCCCTTCGGCCCGCGAAATGGGCGCTGGCCGCTTCGTGGGCGCTGGCGCTGGCCGCGGCCCATGCCCAGCCCGCCGCCGCGCCGCCGCCCGCGGAGGGCGCCAACCCGGTGGTGGCGTCCGGCCCGGCCGGGCAAGTGACGCAGTCGGAAGTCGAGATCATGGTCAACGAAATGGTTCCGGCGGCCCAGCGCGAGTCGTTCTGGACCAATCCGCAATCGGTAGAGCGGTTTGCCCGCAACCTGTACACGCAGCGCGCGCTGGCCGCCGAGGCGGTGCAGGCCGGCGCCGACCAATCCAGCCAGGGCGCCCAGTACCTGAAGCTCATGCGCGAGCGCGCCCTGATGACGCTTTGGCTGACACAAAGCGGCCAGGCCGCCGTGCCCGATGGCAAGGCGCTCGAAGCCTATGCCCGCTCGGAATACCGCGCCAAGCCGGAGCGTTTTGCATTACCGGAGGAAGTACATGCCCGCCACATCCTGGTGCCCGTGGCCAAGGACGGCAGCGATGACGCCGCGGCCAAGGCCAAGGCCGAGGCCCTGCTGGCCGAACTGCGCAAGGGCGGCGACTTCGCGGCGCTGGCCAAGGAAAATTCCAGCGACAAGGCCAGCGCGCAGCGCGGCGGCGACCTGGGCTTTTTCACCCGCGGCAAGATGGTGCCGGAGTTCGAGCAGGCGGTGTTCGACCTGAAAAAACCCGGCGATCTGGCCGGGCCGGTGAAAACGCAGTTCGGCTACCACATCATCGAACTGACCGAGCGCAAGGCAGCCAGCACCCAGAAGTTCGAAGACGCGCTGCCGGCGCTGAAGGAAGAAGCCGCGGCCCAGCTCGACAGCCAGGCGCGTCAGCGCCTGTGGGACGCTGCCGACGCCGCCGCTCAGGTCGATGAAGCCGAAGTCAAGGCGCTGATGACGCGCCATTACCACAAGTGACGCTTTCGGCGCCGGGTCGCCGGCGCGCCACGGTGGTTCTTGCGGGCCGATGATCGACCGATGCTGGTGGAACTGATTGCCGAATGCCGCCAACTCTGGCGCTTGCGCGGCCTGGTGGGGGTGCTGACGCGGCGCGAAATCGGCGCGCGCTTTGCCGGCTCGGCCGGCGGGCTGCTGTGGGTGTGGCTGCCGCCGCTGCTGACAGTGGCGGCGTATTTCCTGGTGTTCGACATCGTGTTCGGCATGAGGCTGGGCGCGCAAGCGCCGACGGCGCGCGTGGGCGCCTACCTGATCGTTGGCATGTTGGCCTGGATGGCGTTTGCCGACGCGGTGCAGCGCGGCATGGCCAGCCTGCTGGAAGCAGGCGGCATGTTGCAAAAAAACCCCTTGCCGCCGGGGCTGTTTCCGGCCCGCGCGGTGCTGGCCAGCGGCCTGGCGTTCGCGCCGCTGCTGTTGCTGCTGGTGCCGCTGTATGCCGGATCGCACCGCTTGAACTGGGGCGTTATCGCGGTTCCGGCGTTGATCGTGCTGCAAGTGGCGCTGTCTTTTTTGCTGGCGTATCTGCTGGCCATTCTGGCGGCGGCGCTGCGCGACGTGGTGCAGGCGGTGGGCGTGCTGCTGTCGCTGGGGGTGTTTTTGTCGCCGGTGCTGTTTCCGGTCGACATGTTTCCCGAACGCTGGCGCTGGCTGCTGTGGCTGAACCCGATGACGGGGCCGATTCTGGGCTACCAGTCGGCGCTGCTCAAGGGTGCGTGGCCGTCGGCAGCCGTCTGGCTGTCGATCGCCGCCTGGCTGGCCGTGCTGGCCGTGCTGCTGTCGGTGGCGCTGGCGCGCAGCCGCGATCAACTGGTGGACTGGCTGTGACGCAAGTCATCGATACCGGCATACCGCTGCGGCTGCAAGGGGTCGGCAAGGAATACCGGCTGTACGACTCGCCGCGCGCGCGCCTGAAATCCCTGCTGACGGGCCGGGCGCTGCACCACAGCCACTGGGCGCTGCGCGACGTGTCGCTGGAGTTGCGGCGCGGCCAATGCCTGGGCGTGGTGGGGCACAACGGCGCCGGCAAGAGCACGCTGCTCAAGCTGATCTGCGGCACGCTGCAACCGACCACCGGCAAGGTGCTGCAAAACGGGCGCGTGACGGCCATTCTGGAACTCGGCGCGGGCTTTCACCCCGACTTCACCGGGCGCGAGAACCTGTACTTCGGCGGCAGCCTGATCGGCATTCCGCGCGAGGCCATGGCGGCGCTGGAGCCGCAGGTGCTGGCGTTCGCCGAAATTGGCGAGGCCATCGACCGGCCCGTCAAGACCTATTCGTCCGGCATGGTGATGCGCCTGGCCTTCGCGCTGGTCACCGCGGTGCAGCCCGACCTGCTGATCATCGACGAGGCGCTGGCGGTGGGCGACCAGCGGTTCCAGAAGAAATGCATCGAACGCATCGAGGCGTTTCGCGCCAACGGCTGCACCATCTTGTTTTGTTCGCACAGCCCGTACCACGTGCGGCATTTGTGCGACGTGGCGCTGTGGCTGGACGCGGGCCAGGTCAAGGAATTCGGGCCGACTGAAATCGTACTTGGAGCCTACCTCACCCAACTGCAAAGCGTGCCGCCGTCCGAACCGGCGGGGGCGGTGCCGCAGGCGCTGATCGTGCCGACCGAATCGACGCCGGAACCGGCTGCCGCCATGCCGCCGCGCCCGGCGCCGCAACCCGACGCCACGGCCACCATCGTGTCGGTCGAAATTGCCCATCTGAGCAAGGACAGCCCGCCGCTACTGGAAAGCCGCGATCTGGTGGCCACCATTACCGTGCGCGGGCACAGCGACGAGCGGCCCAATGTGGGCTTCATGATCGAGCAGTCGCGCGGCGTGGGTATCACCTCGCTGGCCACGCACGAAGAGAGCGCGGCGCCGCAGCCGCTGGGAAACGGGCTGTGGCGTTCGGTGCTGACGTTTCCCGATCTACCGCTGCACAGCGGCGAGTACGTGGTCAGCGCGTTTTTGTTCGACGCCAGTGGGCTGGTGGTTTATGAGCAGTGGTACCAGTTCCTGCACTTCCGCTTTGTCACCCCGACACTCATGCCGGGTCTGGTGCATCTGCCGCACCAATGGTCTTGAAATGATGGACAGCTTAGATATCGACAGCGCCCAGCACGCGTTGGGCGAAGGCCAACGGCTTTTGGATCAACGCAACGGCACAGAGGCGGCAGTCCAGTTGGCGCGCGCGCGCCAGCACCCTGCCACGCGCTTGGCAGCCCACAACCTGATCGAGCGCCATGCGTTGCCGCAGGCGTTTGGTCACTGGATGGGCGTGAACTGCGAGATTTCGCCGCGCGACGACATCTACCGTTTCTTCGACGGGCACCCGACCTCGGTCAATCCGCTGCGCGACTACTTCGCCGATGGCGTGCGCACGCTTTCCGAGCTGATGCTGCTACTCGAAGAGGTTGATCGTCCGCTGCTGAAAATGGGCAGCGTGCTCGAATTCGCCAGCGGGCATGGGCGTTTCACGCGCCACCTCGTTAAGGCGCTGGAGCGCGAGCGGGTGACCGTGTCGGACGTGGTGCCCGACGCCGTGTCTTTCTCGCGTGCGGCGTTCGGCGTCAACGCCTTCGAATCCACCGCCCGGCCCGAAGACTTGCGCTGGCCGGGGCGCTACGAGCTGGTGTTCGTACTGTCCCTGTTCAGCCATCTGCCGCTGGGTACCTGGGGACGCTGGCTCGAACGACTGCTCGATGCCGTGGCGCCGGGCGGCCTGCTGGTGTTTTCCACCCACGGGGAAGAAGCGGCCCGGCGTCAGGGCGTGCGCCTGGATGAGCGGGGATTTTTCTTTGCGGCGGCGAGCGAATCGCAGGCCATTGACGCCCAAGAGTACGGCACAGCCTTCACTGCCCCGGCGTTCGTGCGTGCGCAGATGGCCGAATGGGCGGGCCAGGCGCAGTTGTTGCGTTTTGTGCCCATCTGGTTCTGGCATTACCAGGACGCCTGGGTGCTCAAAAAGCCCTGCCAATGATTTGGCCTGGACGATTCACGTCAGATGTTCGAATGGTGGAAATTTGGAACTGATTTCTCGTCTCGCTGGCCGGGCGCGGCGGCTGCGCGAGCGGCTGTGGGGACAGGCGCCCTGGGATGCGTCACGCATCACCGACGAATGGTTTCGCGCGCATTTCGGCTACGCGGCGGACGTGGTGCATCAATGGCTTGGGGAGGCGCTGGACATTCGCGCGGCGCGGCTGTTGAATTTTGGTTGCGGCGACGGCATTACTGATCTGGCCTTGGCGCTGCGCTACGGCGCCAGCGCTATTCACGGCGTGGACATTCGGCGTGAATACGCCAAACTGCCCCGTATCGCCCGCCAGCAGTTGGGTTTGACGCGCTTGCCCGCCGGACTGACGTTCGAGACCATCGCTGCCGGGGCGCCGCTGGCGGACCGTCATGTGGGGGTGGACGGCATCATCAGTTGGTCCACCTTCGAGCACGTGGGGCGCGAGCAGTTGCTGCCGATCCTGCGCGACCTGCACGCCTGCCTGCGCCTGGGCGGCGTGTTCTTCATTCAGATTGAGCCGCTGTTTTATTCCCCTTTCGGCTCGCACCTGCGCCGCTATGACGACGTGCCCTGGCGTCATCTGATGGCGCCGGAGGACGAGCTGTGGCGCATCGTCGAAGCGCATCGAGGGCCAATGGATGCGGCAGAAGTCGATTTCGGCTTTGCTGATTTCGGGGCGGAAGGCTACAGGCGTTTTGTGTTCAACGAATACTTGGCGTTGAACCGTCTGACCGCCGATGAACTGGTGGCGCTGTCCGCCCAAGCCGGTTTTGCCGTGTTGCGACAGGAGCGGCGCCAAATGGATTTGCTCATCCCCGATAGCCTGTTGCGCCAATATCCTGAAGACTTGCTGCGCAACAACGAGATTCTTTTGCTGCTGGTCAAGCAGTGAACGCGGTGGCTGGACTTGCGCTGGCCAAGGGGAAGGGGAGGGCGAGCAGGTCGTGGCCGCGGTGGACGTGCCCTCCGATCAAGCTGCGGCTGGCCGTAGACCAGCGCGTGCCGGTGACGGTGTACCTGACCGGCTTTGACCCGCGCACCGGCCAGCGCTGGGTGCGCGTGGCACCGCTGGGCGTGCATGAAGACGTGCCCACGCTGGTTAACGCCGTCTTCGCCCACCTGAACGCCGCCCTGGCCGAAGACCCCGCCGTGTGGCATTTTTTGGGGGAGGCGGAGCGGTTTTTCGTGGGGTGAGGCGGCGCGGCAGGTAATGTAAAATCCTTACTTTTCGCCACCAGGGAGCTTGATCGTGTCCATGCTGCTCGAAGAAGTCAGCACCATCACCGCCAAGGGG
>WRJY01000338.1 GCA_009778355.1 Desulfovibrionaceae bacterium
TTTTTTTGCCGGCGATGCCGGCTGGTGCGCCGCCGCCGATGCCGCCGGCCAATGGCGGCACATCGCCTCGGCCAACTGGCTGGCCGCCGCGCGGCACGTGGCCTCGGCGCTGCCTGAAGGCGTGCTGGTGGACATTGGCAGCACCACCACCGACCTGATCGCCTTCGGCAACGGGCGCGTGTTGAGCGCCAGCCGCAGCGACGCCGAGCGCCTGGCCAGCGGCGAACTGGTCTATCACGGCGTGGTGCGCACGCCGCTGTGCGCGCTGACCCAGCAAATCGAGTGGCGCGGCCTCGCGCACCAGGTCATGAACGAGTTCTTTGCCACCACCGCCGACATCTACCGGCTGTGCAACGAACTGGAGCCGGCGCACGACCAACAGCCCGCCGCCGACAACGGCCCCAAGAGCCTGGCGGCAACGCGCCAGCGCCTGGCGCGCATGATCGGCTTGGACGCGCGCGACGCCAGCGCCGAAGAGTGGTTGCGCCTGGCGCGCGCCTGGCGCGCAGCGCAGCTCGATGCCATGGCCGCGCAGTTGCGCCGCGTGCTCCGGCGCTACGCACTGTCGCCCGGGGCCGTGCTGGTCAGCGCCGGCTGCGGGGCCTTTCTGGCGCCAGAACTGGCGCGCGCCGCCAGCCCGGGCGCGCCGTACCGCGTCGTCAGCTACGGCGCGCGGGTGGCCTCCACCGCCGGTGACGCGGCTGCCGCAACGGTGGCCTGGGCCCAGGTGTGCGCGCCGTGCGTGGCGGTGGCCGCCTTGCTGGCCAGGGAGCAACCCTGATGTGGGTGGTGAAAATTGGCGGCAGCCTGTGCGACGACCCGGCGCTGCCGCGGTGGCTCGAACTGTTGGCGCGCATCGGCGGCGGCCGCGCCGTCATCGTTGGCGGCGGCGGCGGCTTCGCCGACCAGGTGCGGCGCGCGCAGGCGCGGTGGCGCTTCGATGACCTGGCGGCCCACAACATGGCCGTGCTGGCAATGACGCAGACGGCCTATCAGATGCAGGCGCTCAACCCCGCGCTGCAACTGGTTGAACGCAGCGCCGACATCCCGCAGTTGCTGCGGCGGGGAAAAACCGCGCTGTGGCTGCCGCTGGAATTGCGCCGCGAGCGCATGGACGCCAGAACCCACTGGGGCGCCAGTTCCGACACGATTGCGCTGGACCTGGCCAAGCGCCTGAATGCCGAGCAGTTGCTCATCGTCAAATCGTGCGCCATCGACCCGAAACTCAGTCTGCGGCAACTGGGCGAAGCCGGCGTCATCGACGCACAGTTTGCCGAACTCGCCAGCGACGCGGCCTTTCCGATTGCCGTGCTGCACAAAAGCCAGTTGACTACCCTTTCCGAGCTATTGCTGGGCAGCGCTGAATACCATAAAGTCTACGCCCACACACCTATGGCGCAGCAGGTGTGAGCCGCTGAATAAGGAGTGTCTGGATGGACGAGAACGAACCGTTACCGCCATCGGTTAAAAATCAACCGCCGCAGCCGGAGACCGATCGCGGGCCGAAGCGATCCACGTGCCAGCCTGGTCATTGGACCGATTGCTTCGCCAGATTGTATAACCTTGCCTTCCATAATGAATGGTGGAGCCTGATCTTCCACAGGGCATGGATCGGCACCCTGGGTCTGGCCGCGGTTGGCTGGCTGCTGACATCTCAAAGTCAGGCGCGCGATATCCTTTTGGGCATCGGCGTAAACTTGAACCTTGTCGGTTTGTTCGGCGTTTATGGTTATGCCTTGTTTTGGTTGGCGGGGTCTTTCCTCGCGCTGGTTTTGGTGCTTATTGTCTGGGTCACCGGGCTGCCAAAATTTGACCATTCCAGCTCAATGATGCCGGAGCATGATAAAAGGCGCCGGCGGTACACGGCCATCATTTTCATAGGCACGCTTTTCGCCGTTCATTTCGCATATATATTGGCTGGCAAGAATGGCGACGATCTCATTGTATCCGTTTTAATGGCGGTCGCAAACATGGCAATCATACCGGCCCTTGTTCTGCTTCCCAGGCTTCTGCTGAACTGGCTGGGAGCGTCCACCAAATGGAAAACAGGCATCTACTCGGCCATTGCGACACTGATCTGCAGCTTCACTCTTTTCGTGGCCTTGGATAACGGGGACTCCGCCGTGGCCGCCATCGTGAGCAGCGCCACGCCCTTTCTTGCCTGGGTCGCCATCCGTTTCCTCGGCCTGTCATTTCCCGCCCAAAACAAGCACTCGCTGATCTGGTTTTTTGTCTTGGTCTCGCTGCTCTGGCTGATCGTCTTGATCCTGGTTTTCAAGCTTCCGTGGCCGCCCATGATCGTGCGCACCTTGTACAAAGCCGGGAGTGCATCGGTTGCAATGGTCTGGCTGGCATGGCTGGCCTTGACATGGGCTTGTTTGCAGCTTGCCGTGCGGCGCTTTGGCCGCCCCGCTGTTGCAATCATCGTCATCGTGATCGGTGTGGAATTATTTTTTCACCATGAGAAAACCGGGCAGGAATGGCTTATCACGGATACTGCGGCCCCACTGCCGGACGCACCCGCCGCAGCGCCGGAATCCGGCGGCGTCGAGCCGCCAAGCGGGATACCACTCGCAATCCACGCCGACGGCGGTGGTTTGCGCGCGGCGCTGTATACGGCTGAAGTGCTCGCCATAGCCGATGATGCGACCTGCGGCGACTTCGGCTCTCATGTTTATGCGGCAAGCGGCGTTTCGGGGGGCAGCCTTGGCATCGCAACCTGGGCCGTGATGCGCGCCGAATTTGTCAGGCTAAGCAAGGAAAATAAAATCAAAGGGGGCGACCTCTGGGCCGACTGCAAGGAACAACGGAAACGCGCTCAAATTCCTGAAGGAAAAACCTATTGGGGAATTGATGCGCGGCGCCCATTATTTAACCTGGTTCGCAATACCTTGCTCGCGGATCATTTGACGGCAGCGCTGACCTCCGCGCTGACGACTGATTTGCTGCGGCCAGCCGGGAACGCCTACAGAGGGCAGGCCCTGCTGGAAAGTTGGCAGCAAGGCGCATTCGATGCATTGAGATTAGTCGTTGTTGATCCGATGACGGCAACAGCAAGCGCTTTTGCCGCCACGCTCGATGAGTCGAACGCCGGCGTGCCCAACGGCGGCCCGATCTTGTTGTTTACCGCCACGGTCGTTGACAACGGCGAGCGCACTATTTTCTCCAACGTTATCCAGCCCCAATTGAAAACTCAGATAGGCGTCGCTGTGCTGGAGAGCGCTCGCTTCCCATTAATCTCGCCTCCCGGCACCATTTTGGACGGCGATAAGAAGTTGAGATTGGTTGTCGATGGGGGATACTTCGATAATTCAGGCGCGGCGACCCTCGAGGAACTTCTGCGCGCCGTCAAACGTGATGGCAATCTGCCCGGAACGGTTGTCATTGCGCGCATCGACGGCAATGCGCCGAACGAAAAAGACGATACGAGGTGCGATGATTTTCTTGATGCAAAAATAGAAAAAAAGTGGGATGTCGAATCACCTTTCTCATCGTTTCTTCGAAAAATCCATCGAGAAAAGAAGACTGGCGATGAATCCTTGCCGTCACAGTACAGTGGATGGTCATTTATAGACGCTTACTGGGCGACACGTTCGGCTCGCGCCAAGGAAGCAGTGGATAGCCTGAGCGATTCCCAGATCCAAGGCGTCGTTATCGGGCCGCAACTGCACCTCGACTATTTCGAAGGATTTGACGAAAATTGCGCGGCAATCCTTCACGAAAACCCTTTTTATCAGGATGGAAAGCCTTATCCCGCGTCAAGATTCCAGCAATTGCAGCAATGTATCAAGGATGCAAACGATTCGCCCATCTGCCCGGCGCTGCAATGTCTAAATTCCAATGAGAGCATTTGCACGGGCGGACACTATATGCCGAAAGCGCCTCTTGGCTGGTATCTGTCCCAGGCAAGCGCCACGGCCCTTGAAAATTCCGCGGTGCAAGCCGCCCGTCACCTTCTGGGAAGCATTGGCATGAATAGATCGTATCTAAATAACCGGGGTCAGGCCGCAAATAATCAGAATAATTAACACCTAACCGGTCAAATGCAGTTTTCAGGTTGAAGTGAACGCAGCGAGACTCAATACGGCAATGGTTTCAGGCTCCAAAATAATGGGGTGTTGGCTTCGATTGCCACACCGGAAATAATAATGATTACGCACCCTTGATGCCCTTCTCCTGAATGATTTTTTTCCATTTCGCCAGATCGCTGCGCATGAGTTGCGCCGCTTGCTGGGGACTGGAGGTTTTGGGCACGATGTTTTGCTGCTTCATGGCTTCGATGAGGTCAGGTTTGGCATAGGCGCGCCGCACCGCCTCAGCCACGGCATTGGCATCAGCCGCCGGCATGTTGGGCGGCCCCGCCAGCACCACCCACGGCAATGCCGACACCTCCTTGAAGCCCTGTTCCGCCATCGTGGGCACCTCGGAAAAACCAGGCATCCGCTCGGAGTAATTGACGGCAATCGGGCGCAATTTACCCGCCTGGATATGCGGTGCAACTACCGTGGAATCCAGAACCAGTAAAGGCACATGTCCGCCCAACACGTCGGTGACCGCCGGCGCGCCACCTTTATAGGCTACGGGTTGCATCTTTATGCCGGCCAAGTCACTGAACCACTCCATGGTAAGGTGACCGGTACTGCCTATACCTAAAATGGCGTAGTTGATCTGCCCCGGTTTGTTTTTGGCCAGCGCCACCAAATCCTTGAGGTTATGCACGTTCTCGAACCCGGCCACTTGCGGGTTTACGGCCACCACGCTGTATTGCTCGTACAGCAGCGTTATGGGCGTGACCTTGGTCAGGTCCGGCTCCTGGTTGGCCAGCACCTGCCCGAGCAAGGTCATGGTCGGATATAGCATATAGGTGGAGCTGCTTGGCGCTGCTCGTTCCACGGGTCTGATGGCCATGGCGCCGGAAGCGCCCGTCAGGTTCTCCACCACCACTGCGCGGTGCAATTCAGCCGACAGTCCGGGAGCGAATATCCGCGCGAAGGTGTCCGTCGCGCCGCCAGCCGAAAAACCGACATAGAGGCGAGCTGATTCCTGCGCTAGGGCAGGCAGAAACGATCCGCCCGCCATGGTTGCAGCCCCGATCAAAATAGAACGTCGATCCATGTGCGCTTCCTTGCTTTTGATAATTTGAGGTAATTGTGTTGACTAAAAATGATGTCTAAAACTCTCCAGTCGAGCCTTGTTGACCTCGGCGGAGATCAGCAATGGTACTTCTGGCGATCAACCGGTCATTTGGTGCCCCGGTCGCGCCACGATCCTCGCTCGCTTCATGTCTGCATTGTCCCTGACTGCCGCCGCCCATGCCATTGGGGAATACGCGAAGCTTGATCTTGCCCTCTATTTCCGTATCCCATGCCGAGTTCATTATGCGACTTGTTTTTGCTGGGCAACAAGCCTCGTTTTTACAGTATTGCGTCCACCTTCAGAGTCATTGGACGCATTCGTGGCGCACGAGCTTGCTCACCCCAGCCCATGTTCTGACCGTACCCCCAGCCAGCGCGCGGCGGCGGCCTGGATGGCTTCGGGCGGGCCGCTGGTTTCGAGTGTGAGTGCGCCGGGGCCTTCGTGCAGCGCGCCGCGCGCGGCCAGCAAACGGCGCGTTTGTTGCGCGACCGGCGCGCCGGTGTCGATCAGGCGTACATCAGGGCCGGCGTGGCGGCGCAGGGTTGCCAGGGCAAAGGGGTAGTGGGTGCAGCCGAGTACCACTGTGTCGATTTGCCCGGCGCGCGCGCCCAGCGGGCCGAGCGCGCGCAGATAGCGCGCGGCCAGGGCGTCGATTTGCGCCGCGTCGTCGCGCTCAATGGCGCTGGCCAGGCCATCACAGGCGATCAGGTGGAACCGGGCCAATGGGGTCTGGCTGTCGTGCAGCGCGCGGAATTTGGCGCTGGCCAGCGTGCCGCGGGTGGCCAGCACGCCGATGTGTCCGGTGCGGGTGAGCGTGGCGGCGGGCTTGAGCGCCGGTTCGACGCCGATCAGCGGCAGCTCGGGCCAGTCGCCGCGCAGGTCATGAATGGCGGCGGCGGTGGCGGTGTTGCAGGCGACGACCAGCGCCTTGATGCCGCGCGCCTGGACCAGGCCGCGCGCAATGGCGCGGCTGCGCGCGGCCACGAAGTCGCCGCCGCGTTCGCCGTAGGGCGCGTGGCCGGCATCGGAAAAGTACAGGAAGCGCTCGTGCGGCAGTTCGGCGCGCAGCGCGGCCAGCACGCTCAGGCCGCCTATGCCGCTGTCGAAGATGCCGATCGGACGATTTGCGCTTGTGCTGGACATGATGGGCGGAACCGGCGTGGCGGCGCTTCAGACGTTGACCGGCATGTCCTGCGCGGCAAATTCGTGGCTGGCGTGCATGGAACCGGCGTCCGTAACCAAGGGCGGATCACAATTTTCACTGGCTGGTATTGTGCAGCAGCGCGGCCAGCGCGGCCAGCCGCTGCGGGCACAGGGCGGCGGTGCGGCCGGCAACGCAGACGGCGCTGCGAAAGCCCGCGAAATCGGGCTGGAGTTCATGCAGCAAGGGCGCGTGCGCGGCGCGCAAGGCGCCGGCCAGGCCCAGCAGCCGTCCGGCAGCGCGCGCCTGCGCGATCGCGCCTTGCAACCGCGCCAGGGGCACGGCATCGAACAGGCTGCTGGCGCGCTTGTCGGCGGTGTCCAGCATCAGCGCGGGAAATGGCAGCGCGCAGGCGTGTTCGAGCAGCCGCGCATCGAGTCCACGGTCGGCGATGAACACCGGCACCACCGGCCAGCCGCTGCCAGCCAGCGCGTTCAACACGCCGGGCGCGCCGGGGTGGCGCTCGATGCCGGCTTTGACGTAATCGACGCCGCAGGCGCCAACGGCCTGCACCTGCGCCAGGATGCGGGGCAAGTCGTGCATGGGCAAATCGCCAATGGTGGCGCTGACAGGCAGGCCAATGCCCTGCGAGCGCAGCGCCCGCACAATGGCGCGAATCGTTGCCACCGGCAAGCCGCCGAGCGCGCCATTGACGGGTTCCTTCAGATCGATGAAATCGGCGCCGCCGGTTGCGGCAAGCAGCGCCTCTTCGATGCTGCGGACGCTGACCAACATGCGGATCACGGTGCCGGCCTGCCTTTGGCGGCGGTCGAAAACGGCGCTGAATGCTGGGCTCCTTCACCCTCTGGAGAAAGGTTGGGATGAGGGCCAGCAGCCGTTGCCAGGGGAACCGCCGCTGGCCTGCGCCCCTGCCCTCCGAGGCTGTCGCAAAACGCTTTTGGCCTTGGTTTTTCTCCCTCCCCCCTTGCGGGGGAGAGTTGGAGAGAGGGCGCTTTGGCGGCGGCGGCGCGGTGGCTGGCTTGCGCCTGGCGCAGCCATTGCCAAGCCTGGCGTTCGTTGGGGCCGGCGGTTTTGTCGATGGCGATTTGCAGGTAGTCCATTTCCTGATCGATTTTCCCGGGCGCGAGCAGGTGCAGCCGGCTGATGAGCACCGCGCCTTCGATCACTGCCGCCTGGGCGCGGTTGAAGCCGTCAAAGCGTGCGTGTTCCGCCTCATGCACCGGCGCCATGCGCAGCAGGGGCCGCCGGGGGTCGTCGCGGCATTCGATCAGCTTGAGTTCGATGTGGCGCAAGGCGCAGTGCAGCCGCACGCCTTCGATGCGTTCGCAGGCGCGGGTGGGCCAGCGCCCGCGCCCGGTGACGCAACCGGCGAACACGCGCGTATCGGTGACGATATTGAGCACGGCGTGGCCGGTGGCGACGATGTTGTCGAGCGTGGCCGATGGCTTGAACGGCATCAGCGCAATGGCCTCGTCCTGGTAGCAGATGCCCATTGGCGCAATGTGCGCCTGCCCGCCGGCGGACAGGGTGGTGACGATGGCCTCGAATATCTGCTCGTTCATACGTTGCTCGCGGCTCAGGCAGGGCTGTGGCATGGGCGCTCGAAGCCGCTGTCCTCCTCGGGGGGGAACGGCAAGGCGGCGCAGCCCCAATCCAGGGGCTGATCCTGCACGTAGCGTTTGCCCAGTTGCCAGGCGATTTCGGCGCGCGCCAGTTCGACGCCCATGTAAAAGGCATGACCGGCATCGTTCTGGAGCCCGAGCCGCGGCCACAGTTGAAACGGGCTCTGGCCCAGCCTCATGCCTTCGCGGTTGTACACATGCAGGCCCAGCGGCGAAATCTGCACGCGGAAATTGGGGTCGCGCACCTGCGCGGCCCGCTCGTCGATTTCCTCGGGCGTATCGGGAAACGGGTGTTTGGCGTGCACGGTCATCAGCGCGTCGCTCATGCCCTTGGGCAGGCTTTGGGCGCGCGCGGCGGCGTGCATGATGCGGCGCGCCCAATCGGCCTCGCGCACGGCGCGGCACGCATGGCGGCTGACTTGCGTGGTCAGGACGGCAGCGGCCTTCAACTCGGCGGCGATGCCAAGCAGCACCGCGTTGATGCCGCTGGTGTCGGCCTCGGTAAGCTCGGTCAGGTTGCCCACGCCCAGCATGATCGGCGCGTCGGCAAAACGCTGGCGTAGTCGGTGATAGCGCACGATGGAGGCGGTCAGGCCAAACGGTATCGGGTCGAGGATGGCATCGGCCAGAAAGGGCCGGCCTTGGCGCTGCATGTGCTCCACGGCTGCGTACAGCGAGGCTTCATCGGCGGGCGCGCGCGCAATCAATACCGGCGTGGCCTGAACCTCGCCGGCCACCCACAGGGTGTCCAGCGTGAGGCTGAGCAGGTAGTCGGCGCCCGCCCTGCCGCCGCGCAGCAGCTCCCGCGCATCGCTGGAATCGACGCTGACGGCGAAACCGGCTGCTTTCAGCGCCTGCACACTGTCGGCCAGGTGGTCGAAGGGGGTCTCGGGCAGGCAGCCCAGGTCGATGACGTTGGCGCCATCGGCTGCCAGTTGGCGGGCGCGCTCGACGATCTGCCGCACCGTCAGCTTCGGCGCATCGACGATTTCGGCGAAGATCGCCACGTCATACGCCGTCAGGTCGATCGCGCGGGCGGCCCGGTCGAAGTGGCGCGGCAAGTCCTTGAGCTCTTGCGGGCCGCGCTCGACCGGGATGCCGAAGTGGGCGCCGAGCGCCCGCACATCGCCGCGGCAGCGCCCAGGCACGATGATGCGGTCGGCGCGCCGCTGCCCCCGGCCATCCTGGCTGAACGCCGGAGCGGGCACGCGGCGCGCGATCATTTCGGCGGTCATCAATGCCGCCACTTGCAGGCCGATGTCCCGCACCTCCCAGGTAAAGGGCGCATCCTCGATGCCGCCGAGCACCCGCCGCAGGCTGCCTTCGGCCAGCCGCCCGGTCAGGAAGACGATGTGTTCCATGCGAGAGAAAGCTCCTTCATCCGCGCTTGCAGCAGGGCCTGCAATTGGGCTGGGGTGCGGGCCACCTGGCAGAAGTCGATGCCGCGCAGCCGCTGCACGTTGTCCAGCTCGATGCGCCGTGGCCGCAGCGTCACCCACTCGCGCGGCGACCGGGTGACCACCACCGGTTCGGTATCGCACGCCAGCACGATGCCGGCAATGCCGAGCTTGCCGGCCTGCGCGAACATGTTGGTCGGCAGGGTATCGCTGATGCCCAGGGCGCACTTGGCCACCGTGTTGCTGGTCGCGGGAGCGATGACCACGGTGTGATACATGTCGCCATACAGCATTCCGACCGGCACGCCGCTGGCGGTCTTGTCGCGGAAGATGCGAAAGCGCGACTTCAGCGCCTTCAGCTCCAGCTTGTAAATGGGCAGCACCTCCTCGGCCGCGGCCGACAAAAACAAATCGACCGCGGGCAAGCTGGCTGCCAGCGCAAGCGACTCGTCGAGGAAGTGACCGCACCCGGTAAGGCACCAGGCCAGCCGCGAACGCTTGGGCTCGTCCATGACGCGGGGCGCGGGCTCAGCCGGGCGGGGAGATGTCGATGCGCAGTTTGCGAAGTTTTCGATACAGGGTGTTGCGGCTGACATCTAGCGCCTTGGCGACGTTGCTCATGTTCCAGTGATGCTGCGCGAGCATTTGCAGCAGCACCTGCCGTTCGTTGGCCTGAAGCGGGGTGAGTTTGAGCTCCGGCGCCTCATTGCCAGGCGCTGGCGCGCTGGCCTCCCGGGCTTGGGCGCTGCTCGCCTCGGGCGCGAGGGGGCTGGGCGGCGCGGCGCTCAGCGAAACCAGGTGCGCCGGCGTGACCGCGCCGCCATCGGCCAGCGCGGCGGCGCTGCGCAGCACGTGGCGCAACTGGCGCAGGTTGCCAGGCCAGGGATGGCTCATCAGCAGCTTTTCGGCCTCCAGACTGAGCTTGCATTGCGGGCCGCCTTCGTCGGCGAGCACGGCATGAATGAGCTCGCGCCTGTCGCTGCGCTCGCGCAAGGCAGGCAGATTGAACTCGATACCGGCCAAGCGGTAGTACAGGTCCTCGCGGAAACGGCCTTCGCACACCAGACTCGGTAAATGGCGGTGACTGGCGCTGACGAGCTGGAAGTCGACCGCATGGGTTTCCTCGGTTCCGAGCGGCGTGACCTGGCGCTCGTCGAGCACGCGCAGCAGCCGCGCTTGCAAATCGAGCGGCATGTCGGCGATTTCGTCGAGAAACAAGGTGCCGCCATCGGCCTGCAATATCTTGCCGCGTCGCCCGCTGCGCTGCGCGCCGGTAAAGGCCCCAGCCTTGTAGCCGAACAGCTCGGACTCGATCAGGCTCTCGGGAAGGCTGGCGCAATTGACGGCGACAAACGCGCCGCCGGCGTGCGGGCTGCCGTCATGGAGCGCGCGCGCGAAAACCTCCTTGCCGGAGCCGGTTTCGCCGCACAGCAGCACCGGCGTGCGGCGCGCAATGACGCGCCGGGCGGTTTGCAGGTGCGCGATCAGCCGCGTATCCTTGAAAACGCCCGCGCTCGCGGCGCCCGGCGGCGATGCGGCGCGAAAAGTCTCCGGCGCCGGCAGCGCCGAGTGTGCGGACAGCGGCTTGACCGCCTCGGATGCGGGACGCCGCGCCACGGCAAAAAAACGCAGCGATGGATTGACCCGGTAAGCCACCACCGGATGAAAAAACGATGACAAGCTGCGTTGCAGGATTTCTTCGAGCGAGGTCTGAAACAGCTCATCGAGGCGCCGCGAACGAATCTCGTCCATCGAGCGCAGGCCAAGCTGGAACAAGGCGCTGCGATTGGCCGCCAGGATGCGCCCGTCCGCGGCCACCGCGAGCTTGCCCTCATGCAGTGTATAGACGAATTCCGGCCGGCTATGGAAATGCAGCGGATGCGCGTTGGGAAAACGCTTGTCGATGAGCCGGTTTTCGATCATGCGGGCCGTCATCCCCAGCAGCACCAGCACATGCTGTTGCATCAGGCTGGAACGGCTCGTCACGTCCAGCGCCGCGATGATTTCGCCGGACGGATCGAAGATCGGTACCGCCGAGCAGGTCAGTTGCGTGAGCTGGCTGAAGAAATGCTCATCGCGCCGCACCGAGATCGGATGGGCCACCGCCAGACAAGTGCCCATGCCGTTGGTGCCCGCCTGCGCTTCGCCCCACATGCCTCCCGCGCGCAGACCCATCGGCTCGGCATCGGCGGCGAACTCGGGCGAAGACACCATGTGCACGATCACGCCATCGGTATCGGTCAGCACCACCGCCGACTCCGCGTCGGCAAGCTGCTGATAGAGCGTGTTCATCTCGTAGCGCGCGCATTCGATGACATCGGCGCACAGCGCGCGCCTGCCGCGCAGATCCTCCGACGCGATGACGGCTGGCTCGCGCAGCCTGCCAGGGTCGAGCTTGTACTGATCGATACAGCGGCTCCACGAGCGCGCGATGGGGTCATCGCCCTCTTCCCGAAACCCCTTCCCGGCCACCTCAAGCACACGATGTGCATGTCGATCAGGATGTCGATGCATCAAGGCCATCAAGTGTCTCCATTGTCAGTATCTCGCTTTGTACGCCGGCAACCCGCAGCGACGCCATGCAACCGCCGCTCGATTCACTGGCATGTATATTGCTTTAGTGTACCCGTGCAGCGCGGCGTTTGCAGCAAGAAGATCGCAAGGCCGGTGACGCCGCCGCCCCTCGCTGAAAAACCGGAGACCATCTTGAACACGACCCCACGGCTTGACACCGGTTTCGACACCAGCGCGCCCGCAGGCAAGGCGGCCCTGCCCACTTCGATGGACGTGATCTTCATCGAGGGTTTCCGGGGCCAAACCGTGATTGGCATCGATGACGCCGAACTGCACGATCCACAGCCGATCGAAATCGATCTGGCCGCGGGGCTGCCGCGCTTGCGCGCCTGTGGAACCGACCGCATTGGCGACACGATCGACTACGCCCTGGTGCATGAACGCCTCGAACGCCTGCTGGCCGGGCACCCATTGCAATTGCTGGAGGCTTTGGCGGAGACGATCGCCGGTTTTCTCATCGACGAATTCGGCGCCGCCTGGGTTCGCGTCAAGGTGCGCAAGCCGCGCAAGTTCGAGAATGTACAGGCGGTCGGCGTGCAGATCGAACGCCACGCCTGCCCGCCCTCCGGCCCAAGTCACGGCGGCGCGACCGTGCTGAAGTTCCTGGCCAGCGGCATGGTGCCGGGCAAACGCTGACCGCATCCTGGTCACCGAACGGCATGGCGGCGCAACGGCCAGCCGGTATCCGGCGCGAACCGCCAGGCCAGCAGCAGCAAGGCCAGTGCAGCGGGAATCCAGCGCAGATCGACATCCGCCGGCTGACTGTGCGCAAAGCGGCGCTCCAGCATGGCCTTGACCAGTGTGTCCGGCGCGTTCAGGCGCGCGTAGTCCACGCCGACCAGACCAGCCAATGATCGCAAGTAATCCTGCCGCAGTTCGGACAGGTGTTCGCGGGTACCGCTCTGCCCGATGGCACTGCCCTGCACCACGTCTTGCGCTTTCCAGTAGCCGGTGACCTGGCCGTTGCCATCGACCCGGGGAATCGGCGCTGGCACGTCGCCGCCGACGCCGATCACCCAGCCCTTGACTTCGCCGGGCGTGATGTCGCCCATCGGCGGCGTTTCGTTGCCGCGCAACGGCGGCGCCTCCTGGCCATCGGTGATGAAAACGAAGGCCGTATCCGCACCGATGGCCTTGGCGCCGCGTACCGCCCAGGTCACGCCCTTGCCGATGTTGCTGGCGTTGATCCAGCGCATACGGTCGCCAATGCGATCGAGCCCGTCCAGCAGTTCCTCGTAATGGCTGCAAACCTCCAGCGGCGTGAGGAGCACCAGCGAGCGGTAGCCCGCAAAGGCGCTCCAGCCTACCCTGGAGCCGCAAGGCAGCGCCTCCAGAACGTCTCGCATGGCCGCGCGCGCCAGCGCCAGGCGGCTGACGGCCTGCTGGCCAAGCTGGACGTCCTCGACATTCATGCTTTGCGTGATGTCGAAGCTGACCTGCCAGTTGAATACCGGCTGTTGCAGTTGCGCGCGCGGGGGCCAGACCGCCAGCGCCAGCAGCAGCAAGGCCAGCGTCAGCGGCGCGGCGCCGTTGCGCCGCCAGACCAGGCGGGACCACCGCGGCGCCGCCGTCACGGCAAGTCTCCGGCAACGAAACCCGGCACCCGGACATTGCGTTTTTCTACCGATTGCTGCTGCTCGGCGGAGAAAACCTCCTGCGTTTCAGGGGCCAGCCGCAGGGCGCGTTCGAGGTTGTAGCGCGCGTCCCAGTCCTGCGGCGCGACGCGCAGCAGATCGCGCAGACGCTGCTTGCCCAATTCAAACAGCGGCAGAGCCTCGGCGCCCTGGGCCATGCCTTGCCGAAGGTACATGTTGCCGAGATTGAACAACGCCTGCTGCGCCAACAGATCGCGCTCACCGGAACGGATCAGGCCGGCATAGCCCTTCAAGGCGGCATCGTAAAAGCCGCCCCGCGACAGGGACAACGCCCGCGCCAACTGCACTTCCCGCGCCGCCGAGACCGGCGCGGGCTCCGTGTCCTTGTCCACGGCGGTGGCGGCCATGCGGGCGATTTCGGCATTCAGCTTCAGCGTCTGGCGCAGCCGCCCCCCGCGCTCCAGCGCCACGCCAGCCAGGCACAGACAGAGCGCGCCAAAGAACAGGTGAACAGTGCGCCGTTTCATTTCCAGCTTCGCATTTGCACGGCATGAACAGCGAGCAGGCCGGCGCAGCACAACAAGGCCGCCAGGTAGAACAGGCCGCTGTGGTCGCGCCGCGGCACCCGCTCATGGATCGTCAAAGGGAAATTCTGCTGCCGGTCGATTTCCGCCATCGCCGCGGCCAGGGCGTCGGAGTCGTCCACCTGGTACAGCCGGTAGGGCGTGTCCAGGGTCTTGAAAAATTGGTGCAGCGCCAACTCTTCCCCAAGTCCGTAGCCGGACGTGGTTTCCGTACCGAGATTGGGCGAGTTCGGGCCGCTGCGGATGTAGATCCAGTAGAGGCCGATCTTCTCGCGCGCCAGGCCGGCCCGGATGCGCTCGCGCGTGGCCTCGTCGAGCTGGGCGCCGCCATCGGAGACCATCAGGATGACGCGGCTGCCCGAGTAGCCGCGGTTCTCGAACTCTTGAATGGCGGCCAGCAGCGCCAGATCCATGCGGGTGGCCGGGATGCCGCGCCCAATGGCCGTGGCGGCCAGCGCGGCCTGTACCGTATCGGTCTTCTGCGTGAAAGGCGCGGCCATGATCGGCACAGTGCTGAAGCTCATGAACGCCAAACGGTCATCGGTCCGCCTGGCAATGAATTGACTCAGCAGGTCGCGCACCACCTTGGCCTTGGGCTCTTGTGACATCCGGCCCGCCATTCGCAGGCCGTTGGTGTGCACGGTGGCATCCATGCTGCTGCTGCGGTCCAGCAAAATCATGACCTCGGCGCCGCGCCCGGTGCGCTCCACCTGTGCCTGCATCTGCCCCGGCCCGGCAAGCCCGAGCACGGTGCAAGCCATGACCGCCACGGCCAGGGCGCGCCAAAGAAAACCGACGCTGCCGCCCACGGGATCGACGGGCAGCCAACCGATGAACGAAAAGCTCAGCGTGTCGCCGCGCTTGCGCCACAGCGGCAGCAACGCGAGCGGCAGCCAAACGAGCATCCAGGGCTGAACGAAATCGAAGCGCATGTCCCCTCGCCTCAGGTTCGCCGTTCGGCGTCGCGCAAGGCACGGCACAGGGATCGAAGCGGGTAGCCGGCCGCGGGAGCCGCTGCCGCGGCATCGACGGCAAAGAAGCGCTGGGTGGACTCGCGATAAAAATCATCGAGCCGGACCTGCAACGGGCGCAGGTAAGGCGCCTGGGCCAGAAGCCGGGGCAGGTTCCCGGCATGTACCGCGCAGCCGGCGCTGGCATTCAGACCCCGGTGAATGACACGCCAGGCATCCAGGCTGGCGAGATCGTCGATCCGCCGCAACTCACGCCAGGCGCGCGCGAAAGGACGATTGCGCGCATCGCGCGCATTGCGCCACAGCCACCAGACCAGCCACGCCCCGGCCACGCCCAGCAAGGCGGCCACCGAGAGTTGCAACTGCCGTTCGATGGCGTGCGTTTCGCGCGCCTCGACGGGGCGGTCGGGTTGCAGCGGCGGCAAATCACCCTGACCAGGCGGCGTCAACGGCCCGATGCCGATCGGCCATGCAGGCAATGCCAGCCTGGGGCCAGAGGCCGTTGCGAGTTCCAACGGCGCAACGGTGATGACGGTCGGCGCCAGCGGGGCATTGACGAGTTGGTAGTCGATCGCCAGCCAGCGCCGGCCTCGCGCATCGGTTTCGATGCGGGCTGGCCGCCGCTCCAGCCAGCGGTCGATCCGGCCTGCCGCGGGCGCAGGGCCGGGTTCGAGCGAGCGCCCCTCCTGTTGCAGCAGCATGCGCTGCGTGAAAACGTCACCCAGAACGTAGCCGAAGGCGCGCGGCTGCTCGACCACGGCCTGGACGGCAATGGGCGCGGCGGCAGGCTCGGCGCCGGCGAGGCCCGCCAACGCCAGCGCGGCGGCCAACGCAACCGCAGGCGCTGCAAACCGGCGCCTGCTCATGCCATCTCCAGAAAATAGCGCGTGAGCGCCTCGGCGTCGAAGCGGCCTTGCAGATAAAAGGGCTGCATGTCGTGCGATGCGAAAACCGCTGCCAATTCGACGCGCCGGTCGGCGACGGTTTCGCGCCATCGCGCCCGCAACGATTCGCGCATCCACAGGCTGCGCCGCGCGCCGGTTTCCGCGTCGCTGAGCGAAGCCCATCCGCGCGCGCGCGGCGGTTGCACCTCGGCCGGGTCCCACACGACGACCGGGACGACACAGGCCGGCGCGAGCCGGTCGAGCAAGCCGCCGAGCGCGGCAAGCGGCCAATGGAAATCGGAGACGAGAAACACCAGCCCGTCACGGCCAGCCAGGCGCTCGGTCACGCTGCGCAGGCCGGACACGGCATCGCCGCCGCCCTTGGCCGTATCGGCGCGGCAGTCACGCAGCATCCGCGCCATCAGGTTGCCGATGCCGCGCGCGTGGCGCGCCGGCATGAACAGGTCCTCGCGCTCGCGCCGGTCGAACGCCAGCAAACCCACCGCGTCGCCGGCCCGAAACGCGCTATGGCCCAGCGATTGCACCAGATCGGCCACCACGTCCAGCTTGCGGCGTCTGGCGCCGAAGTGCATCGAGGCCGAGACATCGGCCACCACCTGCACACGGATGGCGACCCGCAGCCGGTGGACGCGTACCAGCCAGTCGCCGCCCGCATCGCGCACGCTGGCGCGCAGGTCGAGACGGCGCGGGTCGGGGTAGTCGAACAGCCTGCGGTGGGCGGCAAACGCCTGCCCGCTGCCCTGGCTCAGCCCGTGGTGCGCGCCCGGACGCCAGCCGCCGAAACGCCGGGGCAGACGGTAATGGAATTCGTCAACGCTGCTCATCGCACTGAAACAGTCAGGGCGCGGCGATTTGATCCATGATCCGGGCGATCAGCGCCGGCGCCAATTCGGCGCGCCGCAGCTCATAAACCGGCGTGAAAAAAATCCGGTGCGCCAGTACCGAGGGCAGCACCGTCATCAGGTCGGCAGGCTCCAGATGCTGGCGCTCTTGCAGCCATGCCAGCGTGCGCGCCGCGCGCAGCAGCGCGCTCATGCCGCGCGGACTGGCGCCAGCGAGCACTAGGCGCTCCATGTCCACATCGTCCAGGCGGATGCCGAACTTGCGCGGCGTTTCGCTGGCCTCCCACAGATCGAGCACGTAACGCGCGATGGCATCGCTGACGCGCACGCTGCGCTGTATCTGCGCGCTGGCGGCGTTGAGCCGCTCCCAGGGCAGGATGGCCGGCGCCACCGCTTGGATCAGGCGCTCCGGGTCATGGAAAGCGGTGTCGAACACCAGGGCGCTGCGCACCTCGCGGCTGCTGGGCTTGGGCATGCCCAGCTCGAACATGAAACGGTCGCGCGCCGCCGAGGCCAACTCGAAGGTCTCCTCGCGCTCGACCCTGTTGCGGTCGGCAAACACCGTCATGTGTGGAAAGCTGTATTGGCGGTCGAAGGCCGCCACCGTGCGCTCGGCCATGGCGCGCAGCAGCAGCGACTGCACTTGCGGCCGCGCGCGGTTGATCTCGTTGAAGAAAAAAGTCACCAGGCGCTCGCCGTGGCGCAGCAACGGGCCGGGGTCGATGCGCGGATGCCCCTGTGCATCGACGTAGGTGTGATAGATCAAATCGCCCGGCATCAGATCGACCGTGCCTTCGACGCGCTCGAAATCGCCGCCGATGGCGCGCGAGAAGGCGCGCAGCACCGTGGTTTTGCCCACCCCCACATCGCCTTCCAGCAGCACATGGCCGCGCGCGAACAGCGCAACGTTGATCATGCGGATCGTCTGCGGCTGCCCGATCACCGCCTTGGCGACTTCGCTTTCGAGCCGCAAGGCGAGATGACGCCAGTCCTGGAGTTGCTCTTCGGAGTCCATGGTGTGCTTGCCGGGTCAGGTGAAACTCGAAGGTCAATCGGACAAGGGAGAGAACGCCGCTTGCGCCTGCGGCCGGTCAGCGCGCGGCGGCGGGTCCGATAAAGCAGCCTTGTTCGGCGCTGGCCTGAAGCGCGCGGTAGCGTTTAATGGCGGCCTGCATTTTTTCCGAGTCGCGGATCTCGCCGCCCCGTTCTCCGGCGATCGTGGTGGCCTTGGCCGCCGTGCTCATTTCCGCGTAGTCGTCGTAGCCGATCTGCCTGGCCAGCGCGTCGAGCGCGCAAGAGCACTTGCTGGTCATCTCGAATGAAGTGCCGCCGCCCGGGTGCGCGGCCATGCATTCCTGCACGTACAGGACGCGCTCCACGGTCGGAAAGTCGTTGGCGAGCGCGATGCCATGCCCGGCCAGGGACGCGGCGCAGGCGCAAAGAAGATGAAACAGGGGTTTCATGAGCTTGACCGGGTGTCCGGCGCAATGGTTGAACCTGGAAACGGCAGTTGGGCGCCTTCAAGGAACAGCTCTTCGACGACCAATGCCTGGGCGTCGGTCTTGCCGTCACCCGGAATTTCGGTGCGGATGCCATAGACGCCGCCGGGCACGGCCCGGGAGAGCATGAAGCAGTAATTCTTGCGCACGAATTTCTCGTACTTCGGCCGGTTCGGGTCGTCCAGATAGGGACTGAACGTCACCTCTTGGCCCTGCACCGCGCGCCCCCGGTACTGGAAGGTGGCGTCGCGCACCTGGGCGCCCTGGTAGACCGCCATGCGGATGCGTTGGCGAAAGTGGTTTTCGGCGCCTCCGGTCAGCCGCTTCATCTCGCGCACGTCGTGCTCCAGAAAATAAAGGATCACGGGGTTGCCCCGCGCGCCGGGCACATCGGGCGTCTGTTGCTGGCGCGCGGCGCTGAGAAACGCGCCCTTGGCATCGCAGCAACCGCCATCGGCCCTGGCGCTCAGGGCCACGGTCACGCCGTCGGTAAAGCCCTCTTCCAGGCTGCCGCTTTTTTTGAAGGCGTAGCGCAACTGCGCCGGCGGCTGCACGTCCTTCAACTGCGCCGTCATGAACAGCAGGCGCTCGGCGGGCGAGTAATCCTGCGCGCCGTTTCCGGCCCGCGCGCCCAACGGCGCCAGCAGCAAGGCACAAAACGCGGCGATGAGGGCGCGGCGCATGACGGCCCTCTCAGCGAGCGGACGCATCGAGCGGCGCATCGAGCAGCGGCACGCCGTAGTCCTTGAGAATGGCCTGGATCTGCGCGGCCTGGGAATCGATCAGCCCCTCGATCTGCTGCTTCCATTCACGCTCGCCGTAGCGCACCCCCATGGCCATCTGGTAGTCCAGCCGCACGCCAGGCTCGGACTTCAAGGGCACCACGGTCAGGCTGGGGGTCTGGACGCGGCGGGCGAAAAAGCCGGCGATTGGTCCCCAGACGATGACGGCATCCACCTTGCCCGCGACCAGGTCTTTCTGAATGATTTCGCCGGGGTACTGCTCCGGGTCGGCGTTCATCATCGGGAACGGCACGCCCTGGTCCACCAGGCCATGCCGGTTCAACCATTGCGAGGCTGGCGAGCGGTCATAGACACCGATTCGAAGCGACTTCAGCCGGGCCGGATCGAGTCTGAGAAAATCGTCCTCCGAGACCACCATGTCCATGCCTTTGCCCTTGGGGAAGACCAGCGCGTAGGTAGAGCGGTAGTAGGGCTTGGTGACCGAAATGCCGTCGAACCCGACCGGAACGGCCATCACGATGTCGCACGGGTAGTCCTGATCCGGCAGCTTGAAGCGCAGCGTGTTGCGCAGGAAAGCAATGGCGCCCGCCCGCTGCGAAAACGAGTAGTACGTGACGGGCAATCCCAACGCCTTGCCGAACAGCTCGGCGATGCGGTTCTCGATGCCCTCGCCCTGGGCGTTGGAAAAGGGCAGATTGTTCGGGTCCTGGCAAACGCGCAGCGCCTTGCGCGGCGCGCCCTCGGCGGCAGCCAGCGCGGGCAGCAGCATCACCGCGGCCAACAGAACTTCCGCGCCATGCCGAAGGGCCAGACCAGCGAAACTTTTTTTCATTGGGCTCGCTCCACCCGGGCGCGTGTGATGGCGCCGTCCGAACGGCCCTTGAGATAAGCGTACAGATGATCGACGTTGTTCATCACGGACTCGACATGGGCGAACCCCGCCATGGCCGTTCCGCTGCGCCCGTCGCGAACAGTCTTGACGAAGTCATCCTTGGACAACACCTTGAGACTGTTGACCAAAGACGGGCCGACCAGGCCTTCCTGGTTCGGGCCGTGGCAGCGTTCACAAGCGGCCGCGCGCCAGGTTTGAAATCCCTTGAAGGTTTCGGGATCGACCTTGTAGCCATCGGTCACTTTGTACAGCGGGGCATCACCGGCGGCAGCGACTTGACTGCTGGCCGGGCCGGGCCCCATGCTGGCGACGGTGGTCTCGTTGCCCGCGGCGGCAACTTGGCGGCTGGCCGCGCTTGCCAGAAAAAGGGCCAGCAGCAGTGCTGAAGTTCGTGCGTTCATGTGTTTTGTTCATCCATGAGGGTCCAGGAAAAGGGGAGCGCGGCCTCGCGGACTCCCCGGAAAGCAGCCCCGCCTGCCGGCTGTCCATGGGTTGCCTTCGTGGAGCAACCCGCGCGCCGATGGGAGCTTTTCTCCTCTGCCCGGCTCAGTTGGGCAGCGCGAACACGGTCAGCGAACCGCCGAGTTCGGTGTACCTGGCCAAGTCCCTGTAGCCGCCGACCGCGCCGAGTCCTTCGGTGCTCTTATCAGGGTCGATGCCGGCGGCCATGCCGATGCCTGCCCAGCCGCCAATGCCCGAATACACGCCGATGTACTGCTTGCCCTTGAACTCATAGGTGAACACGTTGCCGATGATGCCGGACGGCGTCTTGAACTTGAACAGTTCCTTGTTGATGTCCCTGGCATCCACGCACTTCAGATAGCCCTCCAGCGTGCCGTAGCAAGAGATGCCGCCAGCGGTGTTGAGCACGCCGCTCCACACCGAGAATTTTTCGGCCTTACTCTGCACGATCTTGCCGCTGCCAGCGTCCCAGGTGATGAAGTTGCCCATGCCGCCGTGGCTGTTCGGCGCCGGGTACATCGAGAGCGTGGCGCCCACATAAGGCTGGCCAGCCGTGTATTCGATCTGGAACGGCTCGTAGTCCATGCAGACGTGGTTGGTCGGCACGTAGAAGAGTTTGGTTTCGGGATCGTAGGAGGCCGGCTGCTGATCCTTGCTTCCCAGCGCCGCGGGACAGATGCCCTTGGTGTTGACGTCAGGGCCGTTCTGGGCGGTCGAGTACTTGGCCACCACCTGCGGCCGCCCCGTCTTCATGTCGACATGTGTGGCCCAGTTCACGGCTGGATCGTATTTCTCGGCCACCAAAAGCTCCCCGGTCACGCGATTGAGCGTGTAGCTGAAACCATTGCGGTCGAAATGCACCAGCGCCTTCGTCGGCTTGCCCTTGACGTTGATGTCCGCCAGGATCATTTCGTTGACCCCGTCGTAGTCCCATTCGTCATACGGCGTCATCTGGAAGACCCAGTTGACCTTGCCGGTATCCACGTCACGCGACCAGATGCTCATCGACCACTTGTTGTCGCCGGGCCGCTGCGAGGGGTTCCAGGTCGACGGGTTCCCGGAACCGTAGTACAGGGAATTGGTCGCCTTGTCATAGCTGTACCAGCCCCAGGTGGTGCCGCCGCCGATCTTCCACTGGTCGCCCTTCCAGGTCTTGAGCGAGGAATCCTTGCCGACGGGCGCCATCTTGCCGTCGGTCCAGGTCATGGTTTTTTCGGGGTCCATCAGCATCTCTGCGTCCGGCCCGGTGCTGTAGCCCTTCCAGGCGAGCGAACCGTCCTTGATGTTGTAGGCGGCCAGATAGCCGCGCACGCCGAACTCGCCGCCGCTGATGCCGGTGATGACCTTGTCCTTGAAGACATGAGGCGCGTTGGTATTGGTGGCGCCGACTTTCGGATCGCCGTTTTTCACGCTCCACGCCACCTTGCCGGTCTTGGCGTCGAGTGCCACCAGGGTCGTGTCGGCCTGCTGCAAAAAGACCTTGCCTTCGGCGTAGGCCAAGCCGCGATTGACCGTGTCGCAGCACATGACGGCGATGACCGCCGTGTCCTGCTTGGGCTCGTACTTCCAGACCGTCTCATGCGTCTGGAGATCGACCGCCATCACCTTGTTGGGAAAAGGCGTATGGATGTACATGACGCCATCGACCACGAGGGGCGAGCCTTCGTGGCCGCGCAGCACGCCGGTGGACAGGGTCCAGGCCACCTGCATCTTGCCGACGTTGTTCTTGTTGATCTGGTTGAGCTTGCTGTACCGGTGGTTGAGCATGTCGCCCGCCTGCATGGCCCAATTCTTCGGATTGGCGGTGTTCTTCTCGACATCAGCGTTGGCGGATGCCAGAACCGGCAGAGCGGCCACCAGCGAGAAGCCGATGCGGCGCAAGAGCCGGTTGCTCGTTTGCAAACAAAATTTCATGAATATGTCTCCTTGTGCGGATGGTGCCCGCTGTCCACGCCCGTAGCGCCTGCCGTTGGATTGGCCCGGCGCCGCAACGCAACATTGCAATATCCATGCCCGCCATTGCCGCATGGGTGCGCAGCCAAGGCTCTCTGCGATACATGAAAAACGAACCCGCCCGTTTCAACATTCGCAAGTTGGGCATGACACGGCACTATGGCATTGAATGCGTGACGCCGGATGACCCGCCCTGATCTCAGAGCCTGTTTACGATCTCGAGCGCCATGCATCCATCCAGATTCGAGACAAAGTGTTTCACTTCAAATACGAACGTCGAGCGCCCGGCGGCCATGCAAGCGCCCTGCGGGACCAGAGGCACGGAATTTGCGAACGAAAAGTCAGACTCGGTACCGACCCAATGAATTGGTCTCAATGCTGCGCACCATCGACATCACCAAACGCTACGGTTCGCGCACAGCCCTGCAATCGCTGTCCCTGCACCTTCAGGCGAGGCAGTTCGTGGCGCTCCTGGGCCCCAATGGCGCCGGCAAATCGACGCTGTTCCAGGTGCTCACCGGTCTGTTCGCGGCGGATGCGGGCGAGGTCGAAATTGCCGGCATTTCGCTGCGGCGCTCGCCTGCCGCCGCGCTGGCGCATATTGGCGTCGTGTTCCAGCAGGTATCGCTCGACCTGGATCTCAGCGTCCGGCGCAATCTTCTGTTCCAGGCCGACCTGCACGGCCTGCCGCGCCGGCTGGCGCATGAGCGCATCGCATCGGCGTGCGAGCAATTGCACATCGGCATCGACCTGGATCGCAAGGTGCGCGAGCTATCGGGCGGCAACCGGCGCAAGGTCGAGCTCGCGCGGGCAGGTCTGCACCGCCCGGCGGTGTTGCTGATGGACGAAGCCACCGTGGGGCTGGACCCGAAGTCGCGCCAGGATTTGCTTGCCGCCCTGCGTTCGGACGTGCGCGAACGGGGGGTGTGCGTGCTGTGGGCCACGCATCTGGTCGAAGAGGCCGTGCAGGCAGACCGTGTACTTGTCTTGCACAAGGGCGCCTTGCTGGCAGATGGCACGCCAGCGCGAGTGAGCCAGGCGCTGGGAGGCGCCACATTGGAGGCTGGATTCATCGCCAGCACGGCCTAGCGATACAGGAAGGGTCGCCAGATGCGAACCGGTCTGACCACCAGGAAGAGAGAGACAACTTGGACCAGCGTTTTTCCCCTGCTTTTCGAATCATGGCCCGGGCGTGCCTGGCGCTGTCGATGACCGCTGCCGGCGCTGCCGCGCTGGCGCAGGCAACCGCCTACGTCTCCAGCGAGAAAGATGGCGCGCTGACGATGATCGACCTGAGCACGCTGGCCGTGAAAGGAACCGTGCCGACCTGCAAACGCGCGCGTCACATCCTGCTCACGCCCGAACGCCGCCTGATGGTGGCCTGCACGGATTCGAACGAGGCCGACATCATCGATCCGGCCAGCGGCAAGTCCGTGCGGCGCATTGCGCTGGGCGATTCACCCGAGGCCTTCGATCTTTCGCCCGATGGCAAGACCATCTACGTCTCCAACGAGGATGCCGCCGAGGTCAGCTTCATCGACGCGGCCAATGCAAGGCTGTTGCGCTCGGTACCGGTGGGCCCCGAGCCGGAAGGCGTCAAGGTCAGCGCCGACGGCAAAACCTTGTACGTCACATCGGAGGTCGCGAACCTGGTGCACGTGATCGACACCGTCAGCGGCAAGATACTGAAAAACGTCGGCGTCGGCAAACGCCCGCGGCGCCTGGCGCTCACGCCCGACGGCAAGGAACTGTGGGTCACCAACGAACTGGACTCCAGCGTCAGCATTGTGTCGACACGCACGTTCGAGTTGATCGATACCTTGAAGTTCGAAGTCAAGGGAGTGCGCGCCCAGGACATCACCCCCGTGGGCATTGCGTTTGCCGCCAGCGGCCAGCAAGCCTTCATCGGGCTTGGCCGAGCCAACCGCGTCGCCTTCGTCGATGTGCCCCGGCGCAAGGTCAGCGCCCTGGTACTGGTCGGCAAGCGCGCCTGGAACGTCGCGCTCGACAAAGCGCAGGCGCGGCTGTATGTGGTCAACGGACTGAGCGACGACGTCACCGTCGTGGACGTGGCGGGCGCCAAGGCCATCAAGAGTATTGCCGTTGGACGGGTGCCCTACGGGCTGGCGGTGGTTGAATGAGAAAAAACCTCTCTGCTGCCAGGCTCGCGGGCATGGCGCTGGCGGCGGCTTGCGTCCTGGCGTGCGCGGCGGCGCGGGCCGAGGCGCTCAAGGCAACGCTGATCGTTGTCGAGGACGACCCCCGTCTGGAGCGCACGCGCATCGAGCGCGCCTACCTGGGCCACCCCGGCGGCCCGCTGGCCACTGGCGTGCAAGTCGCGCTCGACGAAGCCCGATTCGGCCTGCAGGCGGCGGGCGCCGAAGTGATTTTGCGCAGCGCCCAGGCCGCTTCTGCGGAGGCGGCGCGCGCAGCGGCTGTCAGCGCCGAAAAAGACGGCGCCGCGGCGCTGCTGACCGATCTGCCGGCGGACTGGACGCTGGCAGTGGCCGATGCCGTGAAGCTGCCAGTGCTGAATTTGAGCGAAGCCTCCGACCGGCTGCGCGAAGCCGATTGCCGCCCCCGCCTGTTCCATCTGATCCCCAGCGAACGCATGCGCAGCGACGCAATCGCGCAGTTGCTGGCCTCGCGCAAATGGAGCAAGCTGCTTTTACTGACGGGGCCAAGCCCGCAAGATGCCTTGCGCGCAGCCACGGCGCAGGCATCGATTCGGCGCTACGGCTTACAGGTCGTGGCGAACAAGCCCTTCAAGCTCTCGGCCGATCCGCGCGAGCGCAGCATGGCCAACACGCTTTTGCTGACCGCGGACGCCAACTACGACGTTGTATGGGTGATCGACAGTGACGGCGAATTCGCGCGCACCCTGCCCTATCAAACCGTGCTGCCGCGCCCCGTGGTGGGTGACGCCGGCCTGGTGGCGCTGGCTTGGCACGCGCAGTTCGAGCGTTACGGCGCGCCGCAGGTTTCCAGGCGCTTTGCCAAGACCGCCAAACGGCCAATGGAGGCCCAGGATTGGGCTGCATGGATGGCCGGCAAGGCGCTGACCGCCGCGGTCATCGCCGCGCCCCGCGGGCCTGACGCGGCCTGGGCCCAGGCGCTGGCAAAAAATTCGCTCGATGGCTCCAAAGGCACGGGCCTGACCTTCAGGCCCTGGGACGGGCAGTTGCGCCAGCCCATGCTGCTCAGCGACGGGCAGGGCGTGGTCGCCACGGCGCCATTCGACGGCTTGCTGCATCCAAGCAACGTGCTGGACACCCTGGGCGCCGATGCGCCGGAAAAACTATGCCGGACGGCACGCTGAAAACGCCGCGCGATGACAGCAGGCAGCGGGCGCGCGGCGCGATCGGGCACGCGCTGCAGGCGCTGCGCGCCATCGTGATGCGCGAGTTGCGCAAGTTCTTGCAGCAAACCGGACGGCTGGTGTCGGCCCTGGTGCGCCCGCTGCTTTGGCTGGCCGTATTCGCGGCGGGATTTCGCAATGTGTTTGGCGTATCCATCGTCGAGCCTTACGACACCTACGTGGCCTACGACGTCTACATCGTGCCCGGCCTAGCCGGCATGGTGCTTTTGTTCAACGGCATGCAATCGTCGCTGGCCTTGGTCTATGACCGCGAGATGGGCCTGATGCGCCTGCTGCTCACGGCACCGCTGCCCAGGCCCTGGATCCTGTTTTCCAAGCTGTGCGCCACCGCGCTGCTGTCGGTGCTGCAAGCACTGGTTTTCGTGGCGGTGGCGGCGCTGATTGGCACCGAGCTGCCGCTGCCGTCCTGGGCCGCGTTGCATGCGCTGCTTGCGCTCGTCGCCGGCGCGTTCATGCTGGGCGCGCTCGGGCTGCTGCTGTCGGTGTACATCAAGCAACTGGAAAACTTCGCCGGCACCATGAATTTCGTCATTTTCCCGATGTACTTTCTGTCCACCGCGCTCTATCCGCTGTGGAAGTTGCAGGAATCGGGCGCCGGGTGGGTCTACCAGTTGGCGCGCTTCAACCCCTTCACTTACACGATCGAGTGGGTCCGCTTCGCCCTCTATGGCAAGGATCCCGGTTGGGCGCCCTGTGCCGTGCTCGGCTGCGGCGCGCTGTTTTTCGGCCTGGCGTGCTGGGGCTACGACCCGCAACGCGGCTTCGGCGGCTTGACCAGGAGGGGCGGGGCATGAAGCGGCTCGATCGGCGCCGCTGGCTCGGCCATGCGCTTGCCGGAGCGCTGGGCGCGTGGCCCTTGCATGACGCGATGGCTGCTTTTTCCGAGTCGCCCTTTCCTTCCCAGCCCATTTCGCTCTGGGTGCCCTGGCCTCCAGGCGGTGCCACCGATGTTTCCTTGCGCCTGCTGGCCCAGATAGCCTCGCAGTCGCTGGGCCAAACCGTCATAGTCAAAAACCGCAGCGGCGCCGGCGGCATCCTTGCCATGCCCCTGCTGCAAACGGCGCCGCCGGACGGCTACACCATCGCCCAGATGCCGCAACCGGTCTTTCATGCGCCGCACGTCCAGAAGGTGCCCTGGGACCCGATCCGCGATGTCACGCCGATCATCCAGATCTCCAGTGTCACCTTCGGCGTGCTGGTCGCGGGCGGCAGTTCCATGCGCTCGCTCGACGATCTGTTCGCGTTCGCCAGGAAGTATCCCGGCGAGTTGACCATCGCCACCAACGGCGTCGGCACGACGCCGCACATCGTGCTCGAACAATTGTTCACCGCGCGCGGTCTGCGCTATATCCATGTGCCATACAAGGGAACAGCCGAGCAGTTGAACGCCATCGCATCCGGGCAGGTCATGGCGGGCGTCAACTCCTCCGGCTTCGGGCCGGCGGTCGATGCGGCAATCCTGCGCCTGCTGGTCATTTTCACGGCAGAGCGATCCAGGCGCTGGCCGCAAGTGCCCACGCTGCGCGAACTCGGCATCGACATCGTGGCCAAGTCGCCCTACGGCCTGGCGGGGCCGCGCGGCCTACCGCCGCACGTGGTATCGGTGCTGCACGACGCCTTCAAACAGGCCGTCTTCGATCCGCGCTTCCAGACCGAACTCGTCAAGTACGACCAGGAAATCGACTACCTCGGCCCCGAGGCGTATGCGCAATCGTGCCGCAATATCTATGAGCAGGAGCGCGTGGCCGTGGAAAAAATGGGCCTCGCGAACCAAGGCGACTGATTCCGGCAACGTTCTGAAAACCGCATGAGACAAACAGCAATTTTGATGGGAGCGGCGCTGGCGGGCCTGCCCGCCGCCACATGGGCGCAGGCCAGCGCACCCGTCGCCGAACTCGAAACTGTTACCGTCATCGGCGCGGCGCCGTTGCCGGGGCTGGACGTACCCAAGAACCGCATCCCCGCCAATGTGCAGAACGCCAGCGGCGAAGACATCGAGCGCAGCCAGGCGCCCGACCTGAGCAACTTCATGAATCGCCAGCTCGGCAGTGTGCACATCAACGAGGTGCAGAACAACCCGCTGCAACCGGACCTCAACTACCGCGGCTTCACCGCTTCGCCCCTGCTGGGCGCGCAGCAAGGCTTGTCGGTCTACATGGACGGCGTGCGTCTGAACCAGCCCTTCGGCGACGTGGTGAGCTGGGACCTCATCGCCAAAACCGCCATCTCCTCGATGGCGCTGATGCCCGGCTCCAATCCGCTGTTCGGTCTCAATACGCTGGGCGGCGCGGTGTCGATCCAGACCAGGAGCGGCTTCGACAGCCCCGGCAGCTCGGTGCAGTTGCTCGGCGGCTCCCATGGCCGCGGCTCGGCCGAGTTCCAGACCGGCGGCAGCCGCGCCGATGGCTGGCACTGGTACGCCACGGGCAACGCCTTCCACGAAGATGGCTGGCGCCAGAGCTCGCCATCGGACGCGCAACAGTTCTTCGCCAAGGCGGGCAGGCGCACCGGCGGCGCCAGCGGCGGCGGCAATTCCAGCGATCTCTCGCTGACGCTGGCCCTGGCCAGCACCGGTCTCACCGGCAATGGCATGCAGGAACAAACCCTGCTGGAACGCGACTACGCCAGCATCTTCACCAAGCCCGACAACACCAAGAACCGCGCCGCGCTGCTGAACCTCGCGCTCAGCCACGAGATCGACAGCAACCACACCCTGACCGCCAACCTCTACTACCGCCACATCCGCACCCGCACCTACAACGGCGACGTGAACGACGATTCCTACGGCGAAAACCTCTACCTTGCCAGCGCCGGCGAGACCGCCGCCAGCTACCCGCCTTTCCCCTACCTGCGCTGCCTGGCCGAAGCGCGGAGCGACGACGGCGAACCCTCCGAAAAGTGCAACGGCGTCATCAACCAGACCCAAACCAGGCAATACAACTACGGCATCGGCGCACAATACAACGCGCAAAACAAGCTGTTTGGCCTGCCGCACCAGTGGATGATCGGCGGCGCCCTGGACGCCGCGCGCATTCACTTCACGCAAGGCTCGGAGCTGGGCTACATCAACCCCGACCGCTCCATCACCGGCGTCGGCGTGTTTGGCGATGGCTCGGTCAGCACCAACGAAGGAGAGGTTTACGACACCCGCGTCAACCTGAAAGGCAGCACCTCTACCTTCAGCCTGTTCGGCAGCAGCATGCTCTCGCTTGACGACCGCACGGCGCTGACCCTGGCAGGCCGCTACAACCGCTTTCACATCAGCAACCGTGACCGCATCAACCCCGGCGGCAGCGGTGGTTCGCTGGACGGCAACTACACCTATCAGCGATTCAACCCCGCCGTGGGTCTGACCTACACGCCCGTCAAGAACTTCACCGCCTACGCCGGCATCAACCAGGGCAGCCGCGCGCCGTCCTCCATCGAACTGGGCTGCGCCGATCCCGACAACCCCTGCAAGCTGCCCAACGCCTTCGCTGGCGATCCGCCGCTCAAACAAGTCGTCACCACCACCACTGAAATCGGCGTGCGCGGCAAGACCGCTGGCGGGCTGGTATGGAATGCCGGCCTGTTTCGCTCCGACAACCGCGATGACCTGCTGTTCGTCGCCAACGACGCCAGCGGCTTCGGTCACTTCAGGAATTTCGGCAAAACGCGCCGCCAGGGCGTTGAACTCGGCTTGGCGATGCCGCTGGCCAAGTCACTGATGGTCGGCGCCAATTACACCTTTCTCGACGCCACATTCCGCAGCAGCGAAACCATCGGCGGCGCGGCCAACAGCAGCAGCAACGCTGACGGCAACATCCGCATCCGTCCCGGCGACCGCATCCCGATGACGCCCAGGCAGATGCTCAAGCTCTTCGTCGACTGGCAAGTCACGCGCCAATGGTCACTCGGCGGCGATCTGATCGCCATCGGCGGCAGCGCCGCTCGCGGCAACGAGAACGGCCTGAACCAGCCCGACGGCATCAACTACCTGGGTTCAGGCCGCAGCCCCGGCTATGCGGTGCTCAACCTGAGCTCTGCCTACGAACCACGCCGTGGCCTGCGCTTCTTTGTTCAGATCAACAACGTCTTCAACCACCGCTACAGCACCGCCGCGCAACTCGGCGCAACGCCCTTCGACGCCAATGGCAGCGTGATGTACCGCTCGTTCAGCAACTCGACCTTCCTGTCGCCTGGCGCGCCGCGATCCATCTGGGTGGGAATGAATTACAGGTTCGAGTAGCGCGCGGTTCCTTTTCTCCTGGTTGCAAGCGAAAGCATTCAGAACCGGTACACCCCACTGGCGCCAACCATCCAGTTGCGTCTGGGCGAGGGTTCGAAATAGCGGCCATTGCCTTCGTTGACGATGACCGAACCGATGTAGCGTTTGTCGAACACGTTATCGACGCGCGCGAAAGCGCTCAATTCCCAGTGCCCCCGTTGCTTGACGTAGCCGGCGAACAGCGCCGTCACGCCATAGCCCGGCGCGCTGGCGGTATTGAGGTCGTTGGCCTGAACCTTGCCGGCCGCGCGCACTTCCGCGCCGACGCGCCAGCCCTCGGGCGGCATCCAGCCGAACGAGGCAAAAAGCGTCTGCGCCGCAATACCCGGAATGCGGTTGCCCGCCGCCACCAGGCTGCCCGCGGGGCAAGGCTGCACCGGACAAAACGAATCGCTGTAGCGCGCATCGATCCACGTGTAGGCCAGCAGCGTGCGCCAGTGCCGGTCGGTTTCATGCTGCCAGGCCAGCTCCAGCCCCTTGCGCCTGGTTCGCCCGGCGTTTTGGAAGCTGGCCCGCCCGCCCACGTTGGCGGCGGTCACGATTTCGTTTTTGGTGACGGTCTCGAACAGCGCCGCCGTCAGCAAACCGCCCGCCAAACGCGCCTTGGCGCCGATTTCGATGTTGTCGTTGGTTGCGGGCTTCAACGCGAAGTTCAGCCCCCCCAGCCCGTCGGGCCGGTACGACAGCTCATTGAGCGTGGGCGTCTCGAATCCGCGCCCGGCAGAAACGTATAACGCCAAATTGCGCGTCGCTGCGTAACGCAATGAGGCCGCTGGCAGTAGCCTGGCGTAGCGCGCGCTGCCGCTGTCGTCGCCGTTGCCGTCAACGATATAGCGGTCGTGCGAATCGAAGCGAACCTGGCTGCGGCGCACCCCGGCTTCAAGCGTCCACTGATCGGCGAACGCCCAACTGGATTGAAGGTAGGGATCGGTATTGCCGATGTGGTTGATCTCGTTGCGGCGCAACTGCCCCTGCACGCCAAGGATCGGATCGGCGATGCCGCCAACGTAATTTTCATACCCCGTGCGGTGCTCGCGCATGTGGTCGTAGCCCAGCCCCGCCACCAGTTCCAGAGGGCGCCCGACCAGCTTCATCTTCGATGTCCATCGCAGATCGACGCCCGCGTAGGCGCGCGAGAGGTTCACCAGGCCACCGGCGCTCGTGGGGCTCGCCTGCGCCGCCGGCGGCAGAGCCAGGTACTGCACAGTCTTGCGTTCGCCCGCATAGAGCATCACGCGCAGCGCATTGGCCGCGTTGATGCGGCGCTCGTACAGCAGGCCGCCTTGCGATTGATTCACGGTCTTGCGCGTATCGTACTGGCTGGCGATATCGGCGCTGCGCGGGTTCAGGGCGTATTGCGCGGCTGTCAGGCCCAGCGGATCCTGGGCATGAATGTTCACGCCGTTGGCGATCAGCGTGAGCCGGCTGGCATCGTCGAGCGCCATGCCTATCTTGGCATTGAAGATGTTGCGCTGCGCCTGGCTGTGATCGCGGTAGCCGCCGGTCGAAAAATGGCTGGCGCTGAGCACGTAATCGATCGCGCCCGAAGAGCCGCTGACCTTGGCGCCGACACGCGAAGTGCCGAAGCTGCCGCCGGCCACCGAAAGGCCCAGCGCCGGCGGGCCGTCGCCGGTTTCGGTGAACGCCTGCACCACGCCGCCCGATGAATTGCCATAGAGCGCGGAAAACGGCCCCCGCAGCACCTCGACCCGATCGATCGAGCCCAGGTCGATGTTGGATACCTGCCCCTGCCCATCCGGCATCGTGGCAGGAATGCCGTCCACATACAGCCGCACGCCGCGCACGCCGAAGGTGGAGCGCGCGCCAAAGCCGCGTATCGACAACTGCAAATCCTGCGCGTAGTTCTGCCGGTTCTGGATTTGCAGCCCTGGCACCTGGCCCAGCCCTTCGGAGAGGTTCACGCCGAGGCGATCGGAGCGGATATCGCCGCCTTCCACGCGGTCCACCGACCCGGCCACATCAAAAACCGGCGCCGGGCCGCGCGGCGCCGACACCGTGACCTCGCCCAACGTCGGCGCTGCCGTCTGCTCCTGCGCCGCCAGCGGCATCGCCGACAGCAGGCAGCCCACGGCAAGCGTGGTTTTTTTCATCGTCGTCATGAACAATTCACATCCTCGGCGCCGTGGACGGCGACACCGCCACACCGCACCCCCTTCAACTCTCGAACCTCAGACGGCGCCTGCGCCCTGCAACTCGGCCCATTCGGCATCGGTGAACAGGCGCGAGCGGGTCAGGAAGGCTTTTCCGGTCGAGCCTTCGAGCGAAAAAGTGCCGCCGTAGCCGTCGATGACGTCGATGATGAGTTGCGTGCGCTTCCAGTATTCGTATTGCGCCGCACCGATGTAGAAGGGCACGCCGCCGATGTCGCCCAGATGCACGTCATGGGCGCCGATGGTCAATTCGCCTTCCAGGTAACAGTTGGGGGCGCTATTGTCGCAGCAGCCGCCGGACTGATGGAACATCAGCCGCGGGCCGTGTTGCGCCTTCAATTCGGCGATGAGCCGCAACGCGGCCGGCAGGGCCACCACGCGATCGACCATGAGGCTGTCTCCCCGGCGAATCGGCGCCGCCGCTTCAGAAAAAGCCCAGTTTCTGCTCGCCGTAGCTGACCAGCAGGTTCTTTGTCTGCTGGTAGTGGTCGAGGATCACCTTGTGGGTTTCGCGGCCAATGCCCGATTCCTTGTAGCCGCCGAAGGCCGCGTGCGCCGGATAGACGTGGTAGCAGTTGGTCCACACGCGGCCAGCCTTGATGGCGCGGCCCATGCGGTAGGCGACGTTGCCGTTGCGGCTCCAGACGCCGGCGCCCAGGCCATACAGGGTGTCGTTGGCAATGGCCAGCGCCTGCGCTTCGTCCTTGAAGGTGGTCACCGCCAGCACCGGGCCGAAGATTTCCTCCTGGAAGATGCGCATCTTGTTGTGGCCCTTGAACACCGTCGGCTGGACGTAATAACCGCCAGCCAGTTCGCCCGGCAGTTGCGCGCGCGCACCGCCGGTCAGCACCTGCGCGCCTTCCTGCCGGCCCAGGTCGAGATAGGAAACGATCTTGTTGATCTGCTCCATCGAGGCCTGCGCGCCGAGCATGGTGCCGGTGTCCAGCGGGTTGCCCTGCTTGATGGCGGCGACGCGGGCCAGGCAGCGTTCCATGAAACGGTCGTAGATCGACTCCTGGATCAGCGCCCGGCTCGGGCAGGTACACACCTCGCCCTGATTGAGGGCGAACAGCACCAGTCCTTCGATGGCCTTGTCCAGAAAGCTGTCGTCCTGGGCCATGACATCCTCGAAGAAGATGTTGGGCGACTTGCCGCCCAGCTCCAGCGTGGCCGGGATCAGGTTGTTGGCGGCGGCCTGCGCGATGACGCGGCCCGTGGAAGTCGAGCCGGTGAAGGCGATCTTGGCGATGCGCTTGCTGGTGGCCAGCGGCATCCCGGCCTCGCGGCCAAAACCGTTGACCACGTTGAGCACGCCCGGCGGCAGCAGGTCGGCAATCAGCTCGACGAGCAGC
Organism: Desulfovibrionaceae bacterium; assembly: GCA_009778355.1. Taxonomy (GTDB): domain Bacteria; phylum Pseudomonadota; class Gammaproteobacteria; order Burkholderiales; family Burkholderiaceae_C; genus Ottowia. Next base: position 33,507 of record WRJY01000338.1, read on the forward strand.
AGGATCGAGATCGGCGTCTGCTCCGCCGGCTTGAGCACCACGCAGTTGCCCGCGCCCAGGGCCGGCGCCAGCTTCCAGGCCGCCATCAGCAGCGGGAAGTTCCATGGAATGATCTGCCCCACCACGCCGAGCGGCTCGTGAAAATGGTAGGCCACGGTGTGCTCGTCGATTTCGGACAGCGCGCCTTCCTGCGCCCGCAGGCAACCGGCGAAATAGCGGAAGTGATCGACGGACAGCGGCACATCGGCATTCAGCGTTTCGCGCATCGGCTTGCCGTTGTCTATGGTCTCGGCGTAGGCCAGCAGTTCGAGGTTGGCCTCGATGCGGTCGGCGATCTTGAGCAGAATGCCCGATCGCTCGGCCGGCGCGGTGCGGCCCCACTTGCCGGCAGCGGCATGCGCGGCGTCGAGCGCCAGCTCGATATCCTCGGCGCTGGAGCGGGCCGCCTTGGTGTAGGGCTTGCCGTTGATGGGTGAGACGACATCGAAGTACTGCCCCTTCACGGGCGCGACCCACTGGCCGCCGATGAAGTTGTCGTACCGTGCCTTGTAATGGACTTTGGCGCCAGCGGCGCCGGGGGCTGCGTAGAGCATGAATGTCTCCTGTTTGATTTGAGAGAGGGGGGCGCGAAAAATGGGCGTGTACTCTTTAGTGTGCTGTCTCACCAATACCTTCACACGATGAAATCGATGGATTCGCGTTCAGGGCAAGGCATTTGTGAGACGGCACACCAGCTTGCGGCGCTCGTTTGATTTTCATGATACTCCTCGGCCATCGTCAAGGATGCGTGGTTGGCAGGGCGGTGGCGGCGCTTTTTCAGAGCGGTTTCGATGCCGCGCGCGTTCCGCTTTCGAGCAGGGCGCGGTGCGCGAGCACCGCGTCTCGCACTGGCGGGTGCAGGGCGGCAGCGCCTCCACGGTCGATGAGTTGCAGCAGTTCCGCGCGCATGATCGGCGCCCAGTTGCGCTTGATGTGCTGCGCGATCTGTTCGAGCGCCTCCTGGCGATCGGGCATGGCGAGAAAGAACTCGCCGATGCGGTTGGCCATGTACACGAGGTTGTCGGCATTCATGAGAAACGCTCCTGCAAGGCATTGCCGAACACGCGCCCGGCGTGGCTGTAGGCGACCAGGTCGTCGCCACGGGCGAATCCCACCAGGCACAGGCCCGCCTCCCTGGCCAGGTCGAGAGCCATGGTCGTGGGCGCCGACATGGCCGCCAGCGTGCCGACGCCCGCCAGCACGGTTTTTTGCGCCATCTCGAAACTGGCCCGGCTGGTCACGCACAGAAAGCCGCCGCCAAGGTCTTGCGCCGCGCGCAGGGCCGCGCCAATGACCTTGTCCAGCGCGTTGTGCCGCCCCACATCCTCGCGCATGTGGCCCAGCGTTCCGTCGGCCCGGCACCACGCGGCGGCGTGCGTTGCGCCGGTGGCGCGCTGCAAGACTTGCCGTTGGCGCATCTCCTCGATGCCTCGGGCGATGGCTTGCGGCGCGATGCCCGGCGCGCCGCCAACGCGCGGCAGCGGCAGCCGCACCTGGCCGAGCGCCTGCGCGCCGCACAGGCCGCAGCCGGTGCGGCCGGCCATCGTCCGGCGGCGCTGTTTCAGGCGCTCGAAGCTGGCGCTGGCGATGTCCAGCTCCACCGTGAAGCCCTCGGCGGCGGCGTGGACTTCCACGCCATAGAGCTGCGCGGGGCTGGCGAGCAGCCCCTCGGTGATGGCAAAGCCCAGCGCCAGGTCTTCCAGGTCGGCGGGCGTGGCCATCATGACGGCGTGCGAGATGCCGTTGAACGACAGCGCCACCGGCGCTTCCTCGGCCAGCCAGTCGGCGCCGGTGTGCACGCCGCCGCCGCCGCGGCGCGCCGCCACGCGCGCCACCCGCGCGCCCGCAAGGCCGTCGCAAAACGCTTTCGCCCCCTCTTGCCCATCCCCTCCCCTGCAAGGGGTGAGGGGAGCAAGAAAGCTTTCGCGGCAGTTTTCCGCGGCTGCAAAAGGGGTATCGGCGATTTTCATGACCGGGCCGCTTCCGCCTTGGGCTGCCGCGCCTGGGCCAGCAACTGCTTTTGCAACTGGTCGAAGCGGCTGAACTCCTTTTGCCAGGCCGAAGGCTGGATCACCTTGGCGACCTGCACCGCCGTGACTTTGTATTCGGGGCAGTTGGTGGCCCAGTCGGAGCTGTCGGTGGTGATGACGTTGGCGCCCGACTCGGGAAAGTGAAAGGTCGTATAGACCACGCCCGGCGCCATGCGGTCGCTGACTTGGGCGCGCAGCACGGTCTCGCCGGCGCGGCTGGCGATGCCGACCCAGTCGCCGTCGGCAATGCCGCGATCGAGCGCGTCCTGCGGGTGCAACTCCAGCCGGTCCTCGCCGTGCCAGGCGTTGTTGCCGGTGCGCCGCGTCTGCGCGCCGACGTTGTACTGCGACAGGATGCGGCCCGTGGTCAGCAGCAGCGGGAATTTGCGCGTGACCTTTTCGTCGCTGGGCACGTACTGGGTGATGAAGAACTTGCCCTTGCCGCGCACGAAGCGATCGACGTGCATGGTGGGCGTGCCCTCGGGGGCGTCGCCGTTGCAGGGCCATTGCACGCTGCCCAGGGCATCGAGCTTGGCATAGCTGAGGCCGGCAAAGGCCGGCGTCAGGGCTGCGATCTCCTCCATGATCTGCGCGGGATGAGCGTAGTTCATGGGATAGCCGAGCGCGCCGGAGAGTTTGACGGTGATCTCCCAGTCCGCCAGGCCGGCGCGCGGCGGCATGGCCTTGCGCACGCGCGAGACGCGCCGCTCGGCGTTGGTGAACGTGCCGTCTTTTTCGAGAAAGGACGAACCCGGCAGAAACACGTGGGCGTACTTGGCGGTTTCGTTCAGGAACAAATCCTGCACCACCACGCACTCCATCGCCGACAGCGCCTGGGCCACGTGCTGGGTGTCGGGGTCCGACTGCACGATGTCCTCGCCCGCGCAGTACAGGCCCATGAAGTCGCCCGAGCGCGCCGCGTCGAGCATGTTGGAGACGCGAAAACCCGGCTCGGCCTGCAATTGGACGCCCCAGGCGGCCTCGAATTGCGAGCGCACCGTGGCGTCCGAGACATGGCGGTAACCCGGCAGCTCGTGCGGGAACGAACCCATGTCGCAACTGCCCTGCACATTGTTCTGGCCGCGCATGGGGTTGACGCCAACGCCCTCGCGGCCCACGTTGCCGGTGGCCATCGCGAGGTTGGCGATGGCCATCACCGCGGTCGAGCCCTGGCTGTGCTCGGTCACGCCGAGGCCGTAGTAGATGGCGCCGTTGGGACGCCTGGCCGGTGCGGCGCGGCCATCGCTGGCGCCGGTGGCGAAAAGACGCGCCGCAGCGCGCAACTCGGCAGCGGGCACGCCCGTTGCGGCCTCGACAGCCTCGGGCGCGTTTTCCGCCCGCGCCACGAACGCGCGCCATTGCGCGAACGACGCCGTTTCACAGCGTTCGGCCACGAATTGCTCATCGACCAGCCCCTCGGTCACCAGCACATGCGCCAGCGCGGTCAGCACCGCCACGTTGGCGCCGGGACGCAGTTGCAGATGGTGCGCCGCCTGGACGTGGGGCGACTTCACGAGCTCGATGCGCCGCGGGTCGATCACGATCAGTTTCGCGCCCTGGCGCAGGCGCTTTTTCAGGCGCGAGCCGAACACCGGGTGGGCATCGGTCGGGTTGGCGCCGATGAGTATCACCACGTCGGCCTTCTCCACCGACTTGAAGTTCTGGGTGCCCGCCGATTCGCCCAGCGTTTGCTTCAGGCCGTAGCCGGTGGGCGAATGGCAGACACGGGCGCAGTTGTCCACGTTGTTGTTGCCGAAAGCCGTGCGCACCATCTTTTGAACCAGATAGCACTCTTCGTTGGTGCAACGCGAAGACACCAGCGCGCCCACCGAGTCGCGCCCGTGTCTGGCCTGGATGCGCCTGAACTCGGCGGCGGCGTGGCCGATGGCCTCGTCCCAGCTCACCTCCCGCCAGGGGTCGGTGATCTTCTGGCGGATCATGGGCTTGAGGATGCGATCCTTGTGCGTCGCATAACCCCACGCGAAGCGGCCCTTGACGCAGGCGTGGCCTTCGTTGGCCTTGCCGTCCTTCCACGGCGTCATGCGAACGACCTGGCTGCCCTTCATATCGGCCTTGAAGCCGCAGCCCACGCCGCAATAAGCGCAGGTGGTTATCACGCTGTGCTCGGGCTGGCCCATCTCGATGATGGACTTTTCCCGCAAGCTGGCGGTGGGGCAGGCCTGCACGCAGGCGCCGCAACTGACGCACTCGCTGTCCAGGAACGGCTGGTTCTGACTGGCCGAAACGCGCGCGCCGAAACCCCGCCCGCCGATGGCGAGCGCGAAAGTTCCCTGCGTTTGCTCGCAGGCGCGCACGCAGCGGCTGCACACGATGCATTTGGCGGGGTCGTAGGTGAAGTAGGGGTTGGACTCGTCCTTTTTCTCGCACAAGTGGTTGGCGCCGCCAAAGCCGTAACGCACGTCGCGCAAGCCCGTGACGCCGGCCATGTCCTGCAACTCGCAGTCGCCGTTGGCGGCGCAGGTCAGGCATTCCAGCGGGTGATCGGAGATGTAAAGCTCCATCACGCCCTTGCGCAGGTCCTGCAACCTGGGGCTTTGCGTGCGCACCTTCATCCCGGCCTCCGCCGGGGTGGTGCAGGAGGCGGGGTAGCCGCGCCGGCCTTCGATTTCAACCAGGCACAGGCGGCAGGAGCCGAACGGCTCCAGGCTGTCGGTGGCGCACAGCTTGGGTACGTTCACGCCGGCTTCGGCCGCGGCGCGCATCAGCGACGTGCCTTGCGGCACGGTGACGCTGCGGCCATCGATTTCCAGAGTGACCCGCGCCGGGCTTTCTCGCGCCGGGGTGCCGAAGTCGGTTTCGGGGATCAGGCGGGACATGGGAGGTCTCCTGTCGTTTTCAGGGATACGGCGCCACCGAACATCAAGGCCCCGGATCGGACAAACCCGGATGCCCGTCTGGCCGCGGCGGTTCTCGTTGACTCATGGCAACTGGCTCGCGCGCATCAGAAAAAGGCCTTGACGCTGCGCAGTGTCCGGTAAACGCCCCAAATCACCGGAATGCCGACCGCGGCCCAGGCCAGCACGACCAGAATCGCCGGCGTGCGCTCGACGCTTTCCGCCTCCACCGGCGCGGCGGCAGCCGTCACGGCGTGTTCGTGGGCCAGACGCTTTTCCTCCGCCAGTTCGGCCTCGGTCATGAGGTGCTTGCCGGCCACCGGACGGATCAGCAGGTTGCAAATCAGGCCGACCACCAGCAAGCCGACAAGGATATACATCGTCTGGTTATATACCTGCTCGCGCGGAAGGCCCATGCCGAGCTGGTAGTCGCGCATGTAGTTCACGACCACCGGGCCGAGGATGCCCGCGGTGGCCCAGGCCGTCAGCAAGCGGCCATGAATGGCGCCGACCATCTGGGTGCCAAACAGGTCGGCCAGGTACGCCGGCACGGTGGCAAAGCCGCCGCCGTACATGCTGACGATGATGCACACGGCGGCCACGAACAGCAGCTTGCTTCCAGCGGCGGCGCTGCCCGGCAGACTGGCGTACAACACGCCGCCCAGCACGAAAAAGACCACGTAGGTGAGCTTGCGCCCCAGCTTGTCCGACAGGCTAGCCCAGACGAAGCGCCCGCCAATATTGAACAGACCCAGCAGCGCCGTGAAACCCGCCGCCACGCCGGCGATGGCAGTCAATTGCGCCTTGTCGAGTTCGCTGAATTTCTTGCCGACGCCGATCAGGCTGCCGCCAAAGACCTCTTGCAGCATCGGGCTGGCCATGCCGAGGACGCCGATGCCCGCCGAAACGTTCATGCACAGCACCAGCCACACCAGCCAGAACTGCGGAATGCCCCACACTTTTTGCACATGAACGTGGCGCTGCGTAATCATGGCGTTGCCCGCTTGCGCCGCCGTCGGCGCCCAGCCCGCGGGCTTCCAGCCGGCGGGCGGCACGCGGTAGCTCATGGCGCCGCCCATCATGAAAACGAAGTAGATGAACGCCATCACGACGAAGGTCTGGAACACGCCCACGCTGTCCGGGGCGGCAAAGGTTTTCATCAGGTCGGCGGCCAGCGGCGAGCCGATCATCGCGCCGCCGCCAAAGCCCATGATCGCCATGCCAGTCGCCATGCCGCGCTTGTCCGGAAACCACTTGATGAGCGTGCTGACCGGGGAGATATAGCCCAAACCCAGGCCGATGCCGCCGATCACGCCGGAGCCGATCAGCATCAGCCAGAACTGGTGCAACTGGATGCCCAGCGCCGAGATCAACATGCCGCCGCACCAGCACACCGCGCTGACCACGCCGGCCTTGCGCGGGCCGGCGCGTTCCAGCCAGCCGCCCCAGATGGCCGCCGAACTGCCCAGCAGCACGAAAAACAGCGTGTACATCCAGCCGAGGGTGGAGATTTTCCAGTCGCAGTCGGTGACGAACAGTTCCTGAAGAAAGCCAACGTCGGCGCTGCATTTGAGCGGGTCCTTGATGCCGATGGCCCTGGACAGCGGCAACCAGAACACCGAGAAGCCATAGGCCATGCCAATGCACAGGTGGATGGCCAGTGCGGCGGGCGGAACCAGCCAGCGATTGAAGCCGGGGCCGGCAATGGTCCGCTCCCTGGAAAGCAGGCTGGTTTCCAGAGAATCGCCGTGGAGGGTTGTCGAATCAGGCATGTAGTCTCCGTTGTTGTCGGGATGAAATCGGGCAATACCGTGCTCAAGATTACAGCATGGGCGGCGGCCTCCTGTGTTCAAGCGGCTTGGCGCTGCGGCGCTTCGATGCCGAAATCCGCCGGGTAATGGTTCAGGGCCGAGAGCACCGGATACGGCGTCATCGCGCCCATCGCGCACAGCGAGCCGTGCAGCATGGTGTCGCACAGATCGCGCAGCAGAATCACCTGCGCGGCGCGGTCGCCGCCGGCGCGGATCCGGTCGATGACCTCCACGCCGCGCACCGAGCCGATGCGGCACGGCGTGCACTTGCCGCAGGACTCCTGCGCGCAGAACGCCATTGCGTGGCGCGCCAGCCGGGCCAGATTGGCCGTGTCGTCGTGAACCACGATGCCGCCGTGGCCGATTGCCGCGCCGATCGCGGCGTAGGCTTCGTAGTCCAGCGGAACGTCCCACTGCGATTCGGGCACGTAAGCGCCCAGCGGCCCGCCGACCTGCACCGCCTTGATCGGGCGGCCCGAGGCGCTGCCGCCGCCAAAGCCGTACAGCAGCTCGCGCAGCGTCACGCCGAAGGCTTTTTCCACCAGGCCGCCGCGCAAAATGTTGCCGGCCAATTGAATCGGCAGCGTGCCGCGCGAGCGGCCCATGCCGTAATCGCGGTAAAAATCAGCGCCATTGACCAGGATCGATGGCACGCTTGCAAAGCTGATGACGTTGTTGATCACGGTCGGCTGGCCGAACAGGCCCTGCACGGCCGGCAGCGGCGGCTTGGCGCGCACGATGCCGCGCCGGCCCTCGATGCTTTCGAGCATCGCCGTTTCCTCGCCGCAGATGTAGGCGCCGGCGGCCTTGCGCACTTCGAGCGCGAAGGCCTGGCCGCTGCCGAGCGCGTCGGCGCCGAGAAAGCCGGCCTGCCCGGCCAGCTCGATGGCCTCGCGCATGGTGGCGATGGCGTGCGGGTACTCGGCGCGGATGTAGACGTAGCCGCGCGTGGCGCCGGTCGCCAGCGCGGCAATGGTCATGCCTTCGATCAGCAGGTAGGGGTCGCCCTCCATCACCATGCGGTCGGCGTAAGCGCCGGAGTCGCCCTCGTCGGCGTTGCACACCACGTATTTCTGCGGTGCCTGCGCGTCGTGCACGGTTTTCCACTTGATGCCGGTGGGAAACGCCGCGCCGCCGCGGCCGCGCAGGCCCGAGTCGAGCACCGTTTGCACGATCGCCGCCGGCGCCAGCCGCGCCGCCTGCCGCAAGCCCTCGAAGCCGCCGTGCGCAAGGTAGTCGGCGAGCGACAGCGGCCGCGTCACGCCCATGCGGGCGAAAACCAGGCGCTCCTGTCTGGCGAGATAGGGTATCTCGCTGACCAGGCCCTGGCACAGCGGATGGCTCTTGCCGTCCAGCGCGCCGGCGGCCAGCAGACCGGGCACGTCGCGCGCCGTCACCGGCCCGTAGCCCATGCGACCGGCCGGCGTGTCGATTTCGACCAAGGGTTCGAGCCAGAACAGGCCCCGGGAGCTGTTGCGGCGCAGGTCGATGGCCAGGCCGGCGCGGGCGCATTCGGTTTGCAGCAGCTCGGCCACCTCGTCGGCGCCGGCAGCCAGCGCCGCCGAATCGCAAGGCACGTGGACGGCGATCATGCGGGCTCCAGCAAGCGATCGGCCAGTTGGTCGAACCGCTCGGGCGTCACGCGGGCGTGCGGGCGTTCGTCCACCGCGATGGCCGGGCCGCTCGCGCACAGACCCAGGCAGAACACGGGCTCCAGCGAGACGGCGCCATTGGCCGTAGTGCCGTGCTGCGCGCAGCCCAGGCGCTGCTCGGCGTGCGCCATCAGGGCGTCGCCGCCCACGGCCTGACAGGCTTCGGCGCGGCACACCCTGACCGTGTGCCGCCCCGGCGGGGCGGTGCGCAAGAGGGGGTAGCCGGTCAACACGCCATGCACTTCGGCGCGCGAAAGGTTCAGCGCGCCGGCAATCGCCGGCACGGCTTCGGGCGGAATGTATCCAAGGGCGTCCTGGACATCGTGCAGGATCGGCAGCAAGCCGCCTGGCGCGCCGGCATGACGCCGAATTGCCGCGTCGATCAGTTGTTGGCTCATTTCAATTGTTCCCGTGGAGGAAGCCGCTCTACGCAATTGGTGACCACGATAACCGATAACCTGGGAGCCAAGCCGGCTGGATGCAACCTGGAAACGGCGGTTGCCGCCTGTATCACTGACTTTCATGACGCGGGGATGGACCGCCGCGTCATGAAACACGGCGGCATCAATGCGCGGCAAACGGATGCGCGGCACTGCCCTTCCTGGCCAGCACTTCGGCTGCCGTGGGCGAGCCCGTGACGGCGCGCTCGATCGCTTCACGGGTGGCGCGGTAGTTGTAGTCCTGGATCTTCTGGTCGTCTTCGGCCAGCCAGTGGATGAACACGCCGACGGAGATGAACAGGTTGTCCGCTTCGCTGGCGGGAATGACGCCCGCTTCCACGCTGTCGGCGACCGCCATGGCCACGGCGCGCTGCGCCGGGCCGAACATCTGCACGGCCTGCTTGGCGCCCTTGATGGTCACTTTGTTGAACATCACGGTCGATGGTTTGGTCAGCAGATTGGGCGCCACCACGGCCAGCAGCGATGTGAAGCCGTCCTTGTTGTTGGTCAACGCATTGGCGAAAGCGGTTTCGGCGGCGCTGCCGCGCGGGCCGATGATTAAATCGATATGCGCTACTTCGTTGCCATCGCCAACGAGCGATTCACCCACCATCAGTCGATCTATTTTTGCCATGTTCGGAGTCTCCTTGTCAGAGGTCTGAAAAAGTAAAAGGACATTGCATCACCGGCCAGAACGGCCAGGCAAAAGATTGGCTATCACGATTCGTGCCAGCGGCCCTTCGACTCGCGCGCCGCCGCGCCGCGCGCGCCCAGGCAGCCCGACAGCCACAGCGCCGCCACGGTGAAGTCGGCGCTGGTGCCCGGATTGATGCGCGCGGCCTTCAAGGAACGATCCCAGGCGCAAAAAGCCGGATCGGCATCGAGCGCGAGCGCTGGATCGGCCTCGGCGCGCCTGCGCCAGTTTTGCGCCGCCCTCATGACAGTGTGTGCCACGCCTTCGCCGTGTTTTCTAACAATGTGTGAATCTGGAAAAGCGCTCAGGCACGCCAGGTAAAGCCGCTGAACCGCGGCGGTGGCGGCGGCATCGGGCGGCGCGTTGCTGGCCATCACGGCGGCGGGCGCCAACCGCGCCAAGGCCCACAGGTCTGCGAAACCGTCACGGTATTGACGCGCTATGGCGTCGCGCTGCGCGGCCAGCGTCATGGCGGCGCGCAGATCGATGCCGGGGGCCTGGCGAACATCGCCGTCCGGCACGCTGCCCAGACCGCCTGGATTGGCGCGGACGATGGCGCGGTACGCGGCCCGGGCGTCACCGGCATCGAGGCCGGCCAGTTCCGATTCGATCGCCGCCTGCAACGCCAGCGCCGATGCGGCATCGGCGCAATGCTCGATGGCGCGCGCGATGGGCGCGCACAGCAGCACGATGCCAAGGTTCGTATTGCATCCCACCGCGGACCAGGTGGCGGCCACGGCGGCCTCGATGCGCACGCCAACGCGCGCGCCGGGCTCGAACAGAGCGCCCGCCGCGGCCTGTGCGCTGGCGATGAACATCGACGCCTTCATACCGTGTCCCGGCGCGGTCTGGCTGACGTTGCCCGGTTTGCGAACGGCCACGTCGAGCCAGCACGCGCGCAGGAAGCACGCCCGGGCGTGATCGATGACTGCCTGCCGCCCGCTCATGAACTCACCGGGCGCGCCGGGCCGCCAGCGGCGGACGCGAGGCGGCCCCCATCTTGCGATCGAGCAGGTCATCGACGATGGCGCGGGCGATGTTGAATCCCGTGACCCGTTGCAGCCCCTGCCAGGCCGCAACGCCATTGACCTCCAGCACCTGAATCGGCGGGCCATGGGCAGCGGCGATGAGGTCCACGCCCGCATAGTCCATGCCCAGGCACTGCGCGGCGCCTTCGGCCAGGCGCGTCAGACCGGGCTGCAACCGCGCCGGCTCGCACCGCGCGCCCTGGGCCATGTTGTGAACCCAATGCGCGCTCACGCGGCGCATGGCGGCCACGGCGCGCCCGCCCACGACCAGCACGCGCCAGTCGAAGCCGGGCGCGCTGACGGGCGGCACGAACCGCTGCAGATAAGCCAGGCCAGCGTAATCGGGTTCGATGTCGGGAATCGGGTGCCGCACGCCATCGACCTCGCCCACGAGTCGCAGATGCTTGCCTTGCGAGCCAAAAAGCGGCTTGAGCACCAGCGCATGACCGGCTGCCATTTCGCGCATCGCGATGCGCCGCAGTTGGGCGGGTGATTCCGTGGCCCAGGTGGCGGGCGCGGCGATGCGCGCGGCATGGAGCAGGAGACTGGTCATGGATTTGTCCACCGACCGCTCGATGGCGCGCGCGTCGTTGTAGACCGGCACGCCCAGCTCGCGCAAGGCATGCAACACGCCCAGGCGCTTGGTCACCTGCTCGAAGCTGCCGCCGGCCAGCCCGCGCACGATGACCGCGTCGGGCAACTCGCGTCCATGACCGGGAATGACCAGACCGTGCCAGCTCGCCGTGGTGTCGATGCCGCAGGCCGCCAGATCGACGCAGCGCCCCACCGCCCCGCGCGCGCGCAAGGCCGCTTGCAACTGGCGCGTGTGCCAGCCGGTTTCGTCGGTCATGATGGCTATTCGCAGCGCCATGGGTTCACCCGTACTCTTTATTTTTTCATCGTCAAGCCTGCCGCAGCCAGAGCTTTTGCAGCAGCGCCATGTCCGGCGCGCCGGCGCGCCAGGTGCGGCCACTGCTCAGGCAACTGACCCACACTTCAGCCGGCGCGAACAGCGCGCCGTCGATCTTGTAGAAGTCGTAATCGGCCTGTTTGAACAGCTCGGCGAACGAGCGTCCGTGGTCAGGCGAATTGCCCGAAGGCAACGAACGCGCCAGCGAACGGGCCGCGTCGTCGTCGCCGCGCACCATCAAATGCACGCGAGAGCCATACAAAATGGCATCGTTGGTGCGGCCCATGGCCTCGACGGCATCGGCGCCTGGCGAGGGCAGCGGCGCCATGGCAACGCCATCGGCGATGTCGGCCAGGGGAAAGCCCAGCTCATGCGCCTTGTGCAGCGCCACTTCGAGCACGCGCGCCACCACTTGCGCCGTTCCCGCCAGGCTGGCGGTGGGGGTGAGAATCAGGGTCAGCCCTGACGCCTGCAGGCCGCAATCGCGCAGGATTTTGTCCACCACGATCTTCGGCGGCGCCCGATCGACTTCGAGCACCAGCACGCCCGTGGACGCGCGGTCGCGGTAGCCCAGTTCGGCAAACAGTTTTTCCCTGGCCGCGAGCGCGCGCGCCGGCCCCGAACCGAGCGAAAAGAATTTCTGGCCCCCGGTCTCCTGCCTGCTTGCCGAAAGACTCCAGCCGGCGTACTGGCTGCCCAGGCACGCCAGAACCGGCTGCGAACTGCACACGTCCAGCCAGCTCGGCCAGCCTTCGCCGCTGGCGCCGCTGCGCAATTGCACGCGGCCCAGTCCGCCCATGCAGATTTCGCTCACGCGCAAACCGGCAGCCACGCTGCCGCGCGCCTGAATGCCGGCGTCGATGATGCAAACGCCGCTGCCGTCGCGCGACACGTCCAGGCCCAAAATCCCGGCATCGGCCAGCAGCGCCTGCACCAGCGGATGGGCCAGTTGGTTGACGCTTGGCAGCACTGCCAGCGTCGAAAGGGGGTTGTTCATTGCAAGGTCTCCATGAATCGAAGCAGCCGCTCGCGGCCCTGGTTCAAGCGCTGGCGTACCTGCGCCGCGCTGATGCCGCTGGCGCTGACCGTGCACACGGGGTCGTGCGCCCTGAACCGCTGGCCAGCCGCGGGCAGATCGTGAACGTCCGCCTGCGCGGCCAGATCATGCGCCGCCGCCGCATCCAGCGTGAAAGCGCGGCGCGCGAATACGATTTCGGTTCCGCGCACCGCGCTTGCGCGCGGTTCGCTTGCCGGCCTCGTGGGCAACTGGCCATGCACGCAGGCGCGCACGTGCGCCTGCATCAAGCCAGGCTCGCCGTACAGGCTCATGCTGGCGGGCGGCCTCGGGTTGACTTCCAGCACCTGAACATTCTCCGCGTCGCGCAGGACATCGAGGCTGCACAGGCCACGCAGCGCGAACTCGCGCGTCAGCAGGCGCGCGGCGGCCGTCATCCGGCGCGCCACTTCCGCGCTCACGGGCACCGGGCCGATCGCGCCGTGGAACACGAAAGGGCGGCTGCCGCACCGGCGCACGTTCAGCTCGTTGAAGCCAAGCACATGAACGTCGCTGCCATTGGCCAGGAAGGTGGCCGACATGGGCTGCCCCGGCGCTTCGCGCTGGAAATAGCAGTGCCTGGGCAGCGGCGCATCGACCGCGCGCGAGGCGCGGCGTATGTGCCAGCCGCCGCAGCCGTGCGCGTCCTTGAGCAGCCAGCCAGAAGGCTCTTCGGGCGGTTGCCGCCGCACCCGCGGATGCGCCACGCCTTGCGCCGCGAGAAAGCCGAAAAACGTGGACGGATCCCTCAGGCGGCGCACCGCCCCGGCCTGCACCCCGATCAGCGGCAGCATGGCCACCCCTTGTTCGAGCAACTCGGGCCTGCCGTCGAACCCGCTGCCAGCGACCCACCCCGCAAGCGGTTCCGAACCCGCGCTGGGGTGCGCCAGTTGGCGCAGCGCGGCCAACAGGCGGCCGGCATCGATGCGCAACCCGCCAGGCTCGCCGATGGCAAGCCACCGTGAAGCCGCTTGCAGCGTGTCGGCGTCGCCAAACAGATCGAGCGCGACCACCTCGAAGCCATCGCACGCGGCCGCCTCGGCCATTGCGCGCGCGCTGATGGCGGCCACGGCAATCGCCGGCATCGCCGGATTTCGATCTGGACTCAAGCCGTCTTGCCGGCCTGCCCGGCCAGGAAAGCGCGCGCCACGGCAAATGCCTCGGCAAAACCAAGCACTTGAGCTTTCTCGGCTGTGCGCATCTGCACCAGCAGGCGATGCTGCGTCTGGTACTTGACATTGCCGATGGCCAGCGCGCCAATGCCGACCGCTGGCGTGCCCACCAAGGGCGCGGCGTCGTCCATCGCCCCGACGCCGGCGATCCCCTGCGGCGGCACGGCGTTCACGTCGGCGGCCACTTTCAGGCGCGTGGCCGCGCCGAGCGCCTCTTTCGACACCGCCTGCACGCCTGCCGCCGCGCAGGCGAGCAAGACATCGGCGTCCGCGACCGACCGGCGCACGGCATCGGGATCGCCGGCGGACAGGCCGTGCAGGCTGACGCCAAAACGCTGCCCGGATCGATCCGCGGCCTCCTGCGCCGCATCGATGCCGTTGCGGCTGGACAGGTAAACCCTGGCCCCGGCTTGCGCGGCAATCACGCCCGCAATGCGGCCCACCGGCCCCGTGCCGCCCATGACCACCACGCGCTGCCCGTCAAGGTCTTGCCCATGACGGCGCCGCAACGCGGCTTCGACGCAAGCCACCATGGCCGCCGCCGTGGTGTAGGCGCCGCTTGGATCGGCCATCAGCGACACGACGAAGGGCTTGACCATGGCGCTTTGGGCACGCTCCAGCATGTCGGCGGCCAGTTGCGCGTCGCGCCCGCCGATGAAGATGCCGGTGCGCGCCACGCCCTTCGGCCCACGCGAGAAGATGGCGTCCTGCGTCAGCGCGGCGACGTGCTCCAGCCCCACCTCGCAACAGGGCGCGATGATCTGGTAGCCCGCGTCGGCGGCCATGTTGATGTCAAACGGACTCGTCTGGCGGCCCGGCGTGAACATGTGGAGAATGTAAGGACGTTCCATGAAAATCGGCCTGTTTTATGTGAAAGCGCGGTGATTCAGGGCAGCCCGCCGGCGCGCACGGCAGCGCCGTGGTTGCAGGCGCGCACGATGCGCAGGCTCACGGCGTCATCGGTCTGCCCGGCCGCCGCGACCAGCGCCTCGGCCTGCGCCTGCGACGCAACGATCACGAAACCAGTGGGCCCCCACGAGCTTTGACCGAGCGCAGCGCCGCCATCGCTCGAATCGGCGATCCACCGCATCAGCCGTGCAACCGCGGCGCTCGTGAAAACGCCGCCCTGTGCCGGCGCAAAGTGCTCGCCAAGCAGTTGCTGCACCCGGTGAATGCCCGCCGCGAAAGGAGCGAACTGCGCGCTCGCCGCGCCCGGCAGCACGCGCATCAACACCTGGTGACAGATTTCGGCGGCGCTGGCGCGCGGAAATGGCGGCAGCGCCGCAATGGCTTGTTTTTCAGCGCGCCCCGAAAGTCCCCGCCGCGATGTGTCCTGCACGACAACGATGCGCCAGGCCGGCGGAAATGGCAAGCGCGACAGCAGCGGCCCAGGCCATCCGTCCTCCCCTGGGCCGCCGTCGAGCAGCAGGCCGCCGTGATCGAAGCCCGCGACCCCAACGCCCGAACGCAGGCCGCGGCCAAGCCAGTGCGCCAATGTCGGGGTGTCCACATCCAGACCGTGCCAGTGCGCAAAGGCGCGTCCGATGGCCAACGCCAACTGCGTGCCGGAGCCAAAACCAGCGTGCGGTGGCAACACCTGCCGCAGCCGCAAGGAAAGCGGCGCCAGGCGGCCCGTGCGCAGCCGCAGTGCCTGGACAATGGCGCGGGCGCGCTCCAACTCCACTTGGGCCTCGGGCGCCTCCGCCGTCACTTCGTCAAAGGCCGCCGCCGCCAATACGACCTCGGTCGCGAACCCATCGATCACCAGCCCAAGGCTGCCAAATGAACGTCCCAGCGAACCGCCGGGATCAAGAAACCCCAGGTGCAAACGCCCCGGCGCCCGCACGCTGACCGTGCGCTCGCACAAACTGGATTGCGAAGAAGGAGCAGCGTCAAAGACAAGCATGAGCGGTATCGAGCAACCTCTTGAGGATCGGATTCATTCCTACAAGCAAGGGCCGTTCCCGCCGCGCGGCGCGAGGGAAAACGTTCCCTTGGCCCATGCCAAAAACAGTGGATGCGCCAAAACTGAAACACAATGTCACGCCCCGCCTGCCTTCCCACACCCGGTCGCCCTCATGCAGTTGCGCTTGGCTTCGTTCGCTGTGACCAGCTTGCGGGAGGACTTGCACCCGCAGGAGTGCGCCCATGCTGGGCGCACCCCAAAAAAACGGGCGGGGCGGCTTGGCGCCGCTCCCGCCCGGTTCCATTTCAGGCCGCCGTTCAGACCACGATCTGGTGGTTGGCCAGCAGGGTGGCCAGGTCAACGTCTACGCCGTTCAGGGTGACCAGCGCGGTACTGCCAAAGCTCCCGCCAATGCCATCGCGGTCGATGTTGATCGTGGTGTTGCCGCCGTTGCGCGTCACGCTCAGGTACTGCCCGATGTTGTCGCCGGTGTCGATGGTCGGCGTGCCGTTGATGTAGTGGGCTGGCCCATCCGCATCGGCCACGTAGCCAATCAGCAACGCCGACAAATCGATCCGGTCGGCCTTCGGCGTGGCTTCGTAGGTGCCCACCGTGAAGCCGTTGATCTGATCCACGCCATTGCCTCCGGTGGGATCGAGCGGATCGATCAGTTCGTACAGCACCGTGTTGTGGCCGCCGTGGATAAGGTTGTACGTGTCGTTGCCGCCGCGGCCATTGAAGATGTTGTTGCCCCCCAGCGAGTCGGTGAAAGTGTCGTTGCCGCTGGTGCCGGCAATGCCTTCGATGTTCGAGAAGGTCGCCCAGTCAAAGCCGGTGTACTGCTCGCCGGTGATGCTCAGATCGACATGGATGGCCGTATTGCCGGCCAGCTTGTAGTCCACGATGTCCATGCCGCCGGTGTCGCTCCAGGCCGTAACGCCCGATACCGTCACCGTGCCGCCGCCGCCTTCGTACTTGTTGTGCGAGCCAAGGCCCGTGGCATAGAAGGTGTCGTTGTAGCCGGTGCCGACCACGCCGGTGACAACGTCCGCCGCGCTGCCGTCGGCGAGCGTGTAGGTGGCGTGGTTGACGGTGTTGTTGACCGCATCGCCAGCTTCCGCCGTCAGCACGTAGCAGTGGTTGGCCGCGCCGGCTTTCAGGTCGGTCCAGGCCGCATTGACGTTCTCGATGACGTTGCCGCCGAGGTTG
Organism: Desulfovibrionaceae bacterium; assembly: GCA_009778355.1. Classification (GTDB taxonomy): domain Bacteria; phylum Pseudomonadota; class Gammaproteobacteria; order Burkholderiales; family Burkholderiaceae_C; genus Ottowia. The sequence goes on from WRJY01000338.1 coordinate 50,307, forward strand.
GGCAGCCCGCCCACGTCCTGCGACTGGCCGCCGATGGCCCTGAGCAGCACCAGGCTGTACGACTCGCTGGCACTCAGGCCGTAAAAGTCCACCAGCGCCGAGCTGTCGTTGGTCTGGTTGCCAGACTGTGGGTTGATGATCTGCGTCGATACCAGGTTGCCGTGCGAATCGAAGAGCTGCACGGTGTTGCCGAAGAAGCAGTTGATGCCGTTCTGGTCGAGAATCTTCACGTGGATCGACGTGCCGTCGGCCACCACGTTCGGATTCTGTATATAGACCGTGCCCAGCGAGCCGGTGAACAGCAGCAAGTCCTTGGCGCCGTCCCAGTTGAGATCGATCGCCAGCAGGCCGGTGACCGCAGCGCCGGGACCGGTGAGCTGGGAGCCGTTATCGGAGTGGTGCAAGGTCTTCAGGGTCGTTTGCGTGAAGCTCACCGCGCCGGTGGCCATGTTGGTGGTGTTGGTGAACAGCAGCGCCTGCTGCGTGCTGGAAGCCGATACGCTGTTGCCGGCGTAATACGGCGTTTCGATGATGTCCATCTTGCCGTCGCAGTTCCAGTCCACGGCCACCGAACCGCCGCCCTTCATCTGGTCGTTGAAGTAGTAGGTGTTGGCGCCAGGGCCGCTACCGATGCCGGAGGTGGCGTTGACGCTGGCCGTCGAGAGCTTGCCCGTGCCGTCGTTGAAGTAGATCCGGGCGTTGTTGCCGCCGTTGGACGTGGACTCGGGGCCCAGGCCCTGGAACAAGTCCATGTAGCCGTCGCCGTTGAAGTCGGCCCAGGTCAGCGACTGGCCATCGAAGGTGTTGCTGGTGCCATCGTACAGCATGTTGTTGATGATCTGCACGATCTTCAGCGCGCCGGTACCGTCGTTGCTGGCCACCATCAGGCGGGCGTTGTTGGTGGTCGTATAAGCGCCGCTGTTGGGTTTGGCGCTGAGGTAGTTGGAACCCGCGTTGCCGCCCCAGACGACATCGACCATGCCGTCGTTGTTCAAGTCGACCGTCGAAACCGTCTTCTCCGGCGTGGCTTGGCCAGTCTGCTGGACAAGGGTCTGGTACGAATAAGAGCTGTAAACCAGCGACGGGTCTTTTTGGAAAATCCCGCCGTTGTTGACGACGAACGAGGTATCGTACCCGCCGCCGGCCTCTTCGTCGTTGGGCGTGTTGTCGCCGTAGACGAGGTCCACGTAGCCGTTGCCAGTTTTGTCGTAAGCCGCCACGCCGCCGTACCACGCCCAGCAGTTGGCGCTGTAGATATCGTAGTTGGAATTGGAAGCGGTGACGCCCGGCGTGGTGTTGCCGTTGGCGTCGGTGCCGCTGTAATCGACGCGAACCGGAGCGATGCCCTGCAGGGGCGAGCCGATCTGGAAGGCGATGTAATCGTTGTTCGTGACGCTCGTGCCGGCGCCATAGAACAGCGCGTTGGTGTTGGTGCCGGAGGTGCCAGTCCATTGCTGTACCGCGCCTGGATGGTAGAGGTAGGCTTGCTGGCCGTCCTGGTAGTAAGAGTCATCGCCCACCAGGTCCATCAGGCCGTCGCGGTTGAAGTCGATGAAGGTGGCCGAACCGAACACGCCCCGGTTGCCGGTCAGTGTATTGGTTTTGAAACTCAGAACACTGGTGGAATCGGTGCCGTTCGCGTCCAGAACGGTCTGGTTGGCGAAGAGGCGCCACTGCCCGTTTTCACCGATGGTCATGGCCGTGGCCTTGTTGTCCGGATCGCTGGACGGCTGGATGTTAATAATCGTTGCCGGTTGACTGATAAAAAGTTCGTTGCGGGTATCGTCCTTGGCGATGATGTTGCCGCCGCTGTCTTTCAATACGGCAACAACGTCATAGGTTCGCGGGTCCAGCGCATCCGCGTCCGGTATCTGCACATACCAGGTGTTGTTGCGCGGATCGACCACCACCATGCCGTCTTGCGAGGTGTAGGTGTGGCCGCCAACGCTGACCTCCACGTATTCGCCGGGCATGATGGCAAAACCCGTCGCGCCCGTGATGATCGGCGTGGTATCCGTCGTGTTCTGACTGTTGACGGTAACGACCAGGTGAACGCTGAAGGTGAAGCCGTTGGAGTCGCCGCCCGCGTTACCCGCGGTGTCAACCACGTGCGCCGTGTAGGTATAGGTTGTATCGCTGTGGAGGTTGGGCAGTTGCAGCGACCAACTGAGGGGGCCGGTCGGTTCGGCGTAACCGATGAAGGTCGATCCTTCGAAAACCGCCACCCGCTCGCCATCGGCCAGCTCGGTATTCAGCGTGCCATTGAGCACCGGCTGCCGGTCGTCGGTGGTGGTGCCTGGGCCGAACTGGCCTTGCTCCGCGCCGACGTCGTCCGTGTAGGTGGTGATGGTCGGCACGGCCAGCGGCGTAGCGGTGTCGATGATCACGATCTGATCGGTCACCGGGCCGGACAGCTCGACAATGTTGACCACCCGCGCATGGAACGTGTAGGCGCCATCGTCCAGCGGGACAGTGGCGTCGTACTGGTAAACGCCGCTGCCGGGGCTGGTTTCGGTGGCGTCGTGCCAGACGCCATCGCCCAGCGATATCTGTACCTTATCGCCGGCGCCCAGCGTGCCGGTGGTCAGTTCCGCGCTCACAACCAGCGTGTTGTCGCTGGTGATGAAGTCAGTGGCGCTTTCGCCTGTGTCTTCGGTGATGGCGGTGATCGTTGCCACCGCCGTCGGCCCGTCGGTGATGATCTGAATCAACTGGTTGGCCGGGGTGCCATCGTTACCGGCCACGTCCACGATCTTCATATGGATCGTCGCGGTGCTGGTCAACATGGCGTCGTCGTAACTCACGCTGACGCCGTCCACGCCGATTGCGCTGCTGATGTCGGTCCAGAT